>CAZGMU010000068.1:0-9758 GCA_964526975.1 uncultured Planctomycetaceae bacterium | reverse complement strand
AAGATCACATCGCGGATTGATTGCGTGTTTGTGAGGAGCATCACGAGGCGGTCGATTCCTAAGCCGAGGCCGCCCGCTGGGGGCATGCCGTGGCGTAGTGCGCGGACGAAATCGTGGTCCATCTTGGCCATGGAATCTTCGTCTGCTTGGCCGGCCAGTTGTGTTTGGAACAACTGTTCCTGCAGGTCGGGATCGTTCAGCTCGGTGTAGGCGTTGGCAATTTCCATTCCGTGGACAATCAGCTCGAACCGCTCTGCAACGGCCGGGTTGTCTACTTTTCGCTTCGTGAGCGGGCAGATGCTGGCCGGGTAGTCAGTCACAAAGACCGGTCCCACTAATTGCTTCTCGACGGCCGCTTCGAACAGTTCGCTCTTCACCACATCCGGGTGCTTGCCGGTAGTTTCGAGGCCGAGAGCCTTGGCCGCTTTCTCGACGGCCGAGGGGTCGGCCGGGTCGATTTTTACGTGCTGGGCGATGACTTCGTCGTACGTGTGGCGTGCAAAAGGAGGCGTGAAATCGATTGTCTTATCGCCCCATTCGAGCTTTAGCGGCTGACCAGTCGCTTTGATCGCTTCGACGATGCAGGCCTCGGTGAGATCCATCATGGATCGGTAATCACCGTAGGCCTGGTAGGCCTCGAGCATTGTGAACTCGGGGTTATGCCGCTGGCTGATGCCTTCGTTGCGATAGACGCGGCCCAGTTCGTACACCCGCTCGATCCCACCGACCATCAGCCGCTTGAGATGCAATTCCAACGCGATCCGCATGTAGAGGTCGATGTCGAGCGCGTTGTGGTGGGTCTTGAACGGCCGAGCGGCAGCGCCGCCGGCAATCGAGTGGAGCGTTGGCCCTTCGACCTCGACGAACCCACGGCTATTGAGCGTTTCGCGGATCGAGCGTACGATCTTCGTGCGATTCAAGAAGCGCGGCATCACGCCTTCGCCATAGGTTAGATCAAGATAACGCAGGCGCTGGCGCAACTCCGGATCGGTCAGCCCATGATGTTTCTCCGGCGGTGCAGCGAGGCTCTTCGACAGGATCGTGAGCCGCTTGGCGAAGATCGAAAGCTCTCCAGTCTTGGTGCGACGCAGCTCGCCGTCGACGCCGATGAGGTCGCCCAAATCGAGGCATTGGGCGAGCGCCCAATCGTCGCCCACTTGTTGCTGGCCGACGAATAGTTGAATCTGGCCGGTCATGTCGCGGATATCGATGAACTGCAACTTCCCCTTGTCGCGATGCAATACGATCCGCCCAGCCGCGCGCACCTCCGGCCCAATCATCTCGCCCGGCCCCTGCTCCGAAAGCCATTTGCGAAAATCGAAATCAGCGCCGGCGGTAGCCAAATCTGGCAGTTCGACTTTCTTGCCATCTTGAAGCTGGTAAACGATCTCGCCCACGCGCTGGCGGATCGAGGCGATCGACTCGTGATCGTCGAACCGGGAGCCCCATGGATCGCGTCCCAGTTCGGCGATCCGTCGCAATTTATCGCGGCGCGAGGTTTCCCAATCGCCGCCACTCGTTGTCGTGGCACTCTCTTCAGTCACGGTCGATCCCATATAGTAGGACAGGCTTCAACCTGTCACGGTTTCTTCTTGAAGCTTCTTCAAATGCTGCTCTGCCACCGGCCCCACGCAGCCTGATCGGCCGCGTCTCCAACGCCAACCGCCGCAACCCACGGGGAGGCAACATTTTAGTGCCCCGTGCCAGCGGGTCAATGTCGGCACCTCGCCGCTTGAAGCCATCGCAGCTCACGCGACCGTCATCTGCTCGCAATTCCAGCAATGACAGCACTTTTTGTCTACGTTGACCCGTCCGGAGGCCGTTCCTATCATTCCCCTCCGCCGCTCGGCTCGGAACCTGATCGGCGGTCGGCCTCAACAAAGCCCCTCATGACCCACAAGTATCGCATCGCGGCTATCGGTACGCTGGTGATCGTCGCGCTCATCGCGGCTTTGATCGGCGGGGCTTATTACGCCACCCAACGAGTCGCCCCCTACTACGAACAGGCGCTTCGTATCGAGCCCCAAGTCCTGGAAGAAGGACGCCGCGAGCTTGAAAGCCGTGCCACCGCTCTCTACAGCGACGTGAAGCAAGTCGGCCGCTGGCAGGCCCTTTTCACCGCGGAACAAATCAACGGCTGGCTCGCCACCCAGCTCAGGCCCGAAAAAGGGGCCAAGCTCCCACCAAACATACATGACCCGCGCGTCGCGATCACGCCCGAAACCCTGACGCTGGGCTTTCGCACAAAATCGAGCGGTGTGGAAACCGTCATCTCGGTCGACGCCTCGGTCCTGCTCACCGAAGAGGGCCATATCGGCGTTCGTTTCCTGTCGGTGCGGGCCGGCTCGTTGCCACTGCCCGTCATGCAACTGGCCGACGAATTGGCTGACGCATGCCAGCGGCTAAAGCTCCCCGTGCGTTGGACTCAGGAAAAAAACCAGCCGATCGCCATCGTCCATCTTGCGAACGACTCGGCGGCGAACGACCGTGAGTTCTTCGTCGATACGATCGAGCTGCGCGAGAATGAAATGTACGTCGCCGGTCACACGGAAGCCGGCAAACGACGCGAGCGCGCCACTACTCCCGTTGCTGAATCGCCCAAATCAAAGACCAAGGATGTCGCCCTGGACGACCACGAGCTTCGTCCCGCTCCCAGCGAGGAGGCTGCAGCGCTGGAAATTGCTCGGCGGCCAGTGAAGAAATAATCTTGGGCTTGGATATCACTCATTCAGCTACAGTAAAGCATCCAACCTGCCTCTCCGCGTAAGAGTCGAACGTCCGCGGAAAAATCTTCGGTGGAAAGCTTCACGCACCATTCTTCGGTGGACTTGGTCACTTCTTCATAATTTCCCGCGACAACACGAATCACACTGCCACGGCCTCCACCAAGCGCCCCTTCAAAGTTCAGATAGTCGCGCCGGTGATCCGCCAATTGCAGCGCCGTCACGATATTGCCGCTGGCCAACGGCGGGCAGTTCGGAAACATGGCCAATGTTCGCAAATGGACCATCCGCCAATCCCGCGGTAACTCCTCCAGCGCCCAAGTGCGCAATACGTCCCTCGATTCCAGCATAAAATCCCAATGAGACGTGCGCGGCACGCCCTCAGGACAATCGTGGTAGAGTAGGACAAAGCGAGGCATCTCGCTATTCTAGCCGCTTACCGCAGCCCCGCACCGGGCGCCGCAGCCGGATTCATCGGCAAGATTTCTAGGCAAGCTTCGTCCTGTGAAGCCGAGCTACCCAACGACGAAACGCTGGCCCGGGCACAGGCATGCGTACTCTGCGCTCGGCAACGCCCCTGCAACCGCAGCGACCGCTTTTCACCCAACGCCAAGTCGCCGTCCAAGCGAATTAAGAGGCTGCCGTCCTGCTGCCGATCCATGCCGGCTTCTAGGATCGGTTCGATTGCCTGATCGAACAGCACCCGCAGCTCCACGTTCGATGCCGGCGTCGAGCCTGTGTTTTGCACCGAAACAGTGAACGTCGTCGTATCGCCCACGATGCGGGTATGCTCGCCGGAAATCTTTACAGCCAGCGACGCCTGGGCACCCGTCACGCACGCCTGCTGCTGCGTCGGCTCCGCGCCGTCGCTCGTAACCGTGACTTGATGACACTGCTTTCCACTCGCCACTACCTGATAGGTCAACGGAATTCGTTCTGAATCATTCGGGGCCAGGTCCCGAACACGCTTCTCCACATGGTGCTCCTTGCGGGTATCGCCGAGATGGCTCAAGCCTTGGTCGAACCGAGCACCAACATTGACATTACGCGCCACGCCGTCGCCACGATTCGTAATCGTCAATTCGTAAGACACATATTGCCCCACGGAGACTTGCTCCGGGCTCGTCGGCCGCAGCGTTACTTCCAGCCGTGGCTTGTCGGCCGGTGGCGGCGTGTAGGGGTTCGGTTGAGTCGAACTTGTTGTGGGCGGCGGCTGCGGCGTCGGTTGCAACGTCGGCGGTGGCGTGCTGACAGACGGTGGAGCGGTCGTCGGCGGCGGCGGGCTCAACGGCATAACTCCTGTCGGCGCACTCGGCGCAAAAGGCACCGACGGGGCTACCGGAACGGCCGGCGCCACGGCCGGCACATTCGTGCTCCAAGTAATTGCAGTGGATCCGCGAGCCAACTCGACCTGCGGCATGGCGTTCGGCCCGATTCCGTGGGGTTGAATAATCGTGATGCCCACTTGCGTAATGCCGCTGCCTAGTTGCGAAGGGCTAATCTCGGCGGTGGCGCGGCCCGAGGCGTCGGTCCGGGCATCGATTGTGCTGCTGTTCTCGGCGCCGAGCGATCCGCCGCCGCCCACGGTGTAGCGAACGACCCAGCCCGCCAGTGGCGCTCCGTTCGTGCGACGGAAAATCGTCGTCGTCAGCGTATGCGGCTTTCCGGCCTCGGCCACGGCCGCGCCCGGCAACGTCCACTGCGCATCGATCCAGTAGATCGAGGTCGTGGCCTGGTTCAATTGACCAAGATCGGGGGCGAAGGCCGTTACCTGACTCACCCCCTCGGTACACGAAGTCAGCGTTACGTACGACTCGCCACGCTCGATTTGGGCCGAGCCAAAGGGCCCAGGAGTCGCGCTCGTCACGCTTGTCGGATGGTAAGCAGTGCGACTAACGGCGGTCCACGGATCGACTTTTTCCGGCTCGTTCCACCACGAGAATAAGTGCCCCGATTCTTGCACGCCGAGCGAGCCAAGCTGCCCGACACCGTTCCGCGCGACCGACCACTCGATCCGCTCATTCGGGCTTAGCGAGCCATCGGGCGCCATGACGCCCGCTTTCAAGAACACCTCGGTACCGACCGGCGCAACAAGCCGGTCGGGCGTGAGCCGCACGAACGTGTTGCCCGGCGGCACCGTGGCGGCGGGCGCCGCGCCGGGCTGTGGCGTAACGACCGGCACGGATGGCGTCACGGTCGATACGGGGCATGTCGCCGAAACGGTTCCCGGTATTGCCGTGGCCGGTGCGTAAGGCACCGGCGGAATCACCGTGCCCGGCGCCACTGCCGGAATGGTTGGCATGGCCGGATCAGAGTAAACAGGCGGCGCTTGCACATTGCCAAACGGCACCGGCGTGGCAGCGGCCGGAGCAACTACAGTTCCTGGAGCCACAACCGTTCCAGGCGGAGCGGCGACAGGGGGAGGCGTTTGATTAGGCCAAATCAAGAGCTGCTCGCCCGTCGGGTCGATTCGCGGCCCCTGATACGTGGCGCAGCCTGCCAAAGTCATCGCACATACAGCGATAACGGCCGACCAGACACGCGTTGTGAGGGCGGGAAGCATCAGCACTGGCAATCCAGGCGTGCCGAGGAAGACCGGCATCGCGAGGTGGTGGGTGGGCGCAGGCGAGGGGGTAGGCGGGAGACTGAAAAAAATGATTGCGCGCCCGGGCAACGCACCAGGTGCGCGCAATCGACCAGCCTGTTAAAGCCTACCGCCCAGTTGTTCGGATGTTGCCCAAACGCAACCTGGTTTGATGACTTTTCTCACCAAACTCTGCGGGTCATGCGGAGAATAAGGGTCATGCAGTCCGCAGGGCGCCCAATGATACCGCAATTTTCGGCACCGCCTTGATCTACTCGAATTCGCAAGCCTAGCCGGACCGCCACGCGGTCCGGGAGCGCACCGAACGCATAAATTCCACCCGCGATGGCAAACCACCGCCGTAAAGAACACCGGGAAATCTCCGCCTCCCCCCGGCCCTACCCCACCGATCCTCCATCTCAGCCCTCATTTCCTTGCCATCCCAAATTCGCCGGATTAGCATAAATAGAGCGGAATTCGCCACCGCCTCCGGCTGCGCCGGTTGCGGTCTCGTTCTGCCCGGAACATTGCACCATTTGATTCGCCGCGAGGTTTTTCCATGGCTCGGTTCGGTTTCCCTACGCTGCTGCGTTTGGCGGTTGCCGCTTGCATATCGGCGTTGCTCTTCGCTCCTCAATTTGCGAATGCTCAAAGCACGATCGGCGGCGGCTCGACATCCGGCGTCGCCGTCGACGCGGACGGCGTTTTGCGCCGTGTCACCAAGGAAGATCCGACCGGCGAACTCTCGCGGCAGCGAATTCAAGAAGCGCTCACCCGCCTGGATCGCAACGTCACCGCGCCGAGCAAGCTGCGCAAGGTTTCGCTGAATCGCTTGGAGCGCGTCATCAAAGAGCGCCTCGCGAGCGGCCAACCGATCGACGACGCCATGCAACACCTGGCGGGCCTCAACCGCATCCAATATGTCTTTTGCTATCCCGAATCGAAAGACATCGTGATCGCCGGCCCGGCCGAAGCCTGGGCCGAAGCGCCCTCGGGCCGAATGCTGGGCGTCGACTCGGGCCGCCCCGTGCTCGATCTGGACGATATGATCGTCGCGCTCCGCTCGTTCCCGCCCGGCAAGCTCAACAAGAAGCCGTTTATCTATTGCTCGATCGATCCGACCGAAGAAGGCTTATCGCGTTTGCATCAGTTCTTGCAAGAGCTAGGCGGCCGCATCGGCGATCCGCGCCGAAACCCGGGACAAGACCAGTTCATCGTCAACGGCCTGCGCGAACGGTTGGGTTTACAAGTAATCACGGTCGGCGGCGTATCGCCGAAGACCCACTTCGCGCAAGTGATGGTCGAAGCCGATTATCGCATGAAACTGATCGGCATCGGCCTCGAGCAGCCGCCGGTTCATCTGACAAGCTACGTCGCACGAGCCAAGCCGACGCAAGTCTCTAGCAATGCGTTGCAACGCTGGTTCTTCGTACCCGACTATCAATGCGTTCGCGTCAGCCAAGACGCGATGGCAATGGAACTGATCGGCGAAGGCGTCAAACTCGTGGGCGAGAACGAAGCAGTCGCCAAGGACGGCACGCGTCACAAAGCGGCCAAGGGCAACCCGGCGAGCGAAGCGTTCGTCAAAGCCTTCACCAAAGTCTATCCACAACTCGCCCAGCGTTCGCCAGTTTACGCCCAGCTTCGCAATTGCATCGACATGGCCGTCGCCGCAGCTTTCATCCAAAATGAAGACTACTACGACCTGACCGGCTGGAAGGCCGAGACGTTCAACGACGAGAAGACGATTTCGGTCGAGAAGCTCAATCCGCCCCAGCAAGTGGAAACAGCCGTGAACATGATGTGGCGCGGCAACACGCTGATGACCCCCATCGGCGGTGGCGTCCAGATGCGCCCCAGCGAAGCGCTCAATCCGGCCAACATGCTGGAAGACACCGACGCCAAAGTGCAAGAAACCCGCACCGCGCTCGACCTCTCGAAGCTGCGGCCCGATCAATGGTGGTGGGACTGATGCAGGTTTCCGGGCTGTGCGCGGGTCTCCCGAGTCCGCACATTCCCCCGACCACAGGTCTCCACCCCACAAACCCTGCTGACGCCGCTTTAGCGCGAATTACGCGCGCACTTTCACGCCCAATTCAGGCTTGGAAACAAGCAACGACTGGGTAAAATAGCGACATGCCCTATCAATTCCCCCCAGATTTGGATGAGCGCGTAAAACTGGAGATGTCGCGCCGCGGCTTGCAAAACGAAGATGATGTTTTGCGCGAGGCACTGGACGCTCTCCATCAGCTTGAGCAAGACAAGCTCCGCCGTTGGAATGAGCGCAACGATATCGCAATCGAGCAAAGCCGACTCGGACTTTCAGCGCCGATTGACATCGAGATGTTGCTTGCGCGCGTTGAACAGCGGCTTGCCGCGCCGTCTCCGCAGTCATAATGCGCCGCGCGATCTGGACTCCGCTCGCTGTTCAGGAACTCGAGGAAATCCTGTTTTACATACGTGTTGTAGACGGGCGCCCTGAAACGGCACGGCGAATCGGTGAAGAGTTTTTGGAAGAGATCGAACGGCACTTAGCGCATGGCCAACTCGGAATGGCACATCCGGCCGCGCCCGGTAGGTGGCGTTATTTCAAATTCAAACGCTGGCTCATTTTTTATCGACCACATCCCGAAGGCATGGAAATCATGCGTGTCATTGATGCGGCTCGCGATTTACCAGCACAATTCTGAGATCGCAGACATTTGTTTGCGTCGGTCCCGTTATCAAGAGCCCGCCACACTTTTCGAAAAACGTATAGGCGTCATTGCGGGCCAGGTAGTCGTTTGCATCGAGTGATTCGCGTCCCGCGATGGAGATAGCGCCGCTGTCGACAATCGCGCCGGCGGCGTCTGTCGGCCCGTCTTCGCCGTCGGTTCCACCCGACAACAAACAAATCCCCTCGCAGTCGCCAAGCTCCGCGAGTGCCGCCAGCACGAGCTGCTGGTTGCGGCCTCCCTTTCCACGGCGCGCTTCGTCGACCAGCGTCACAGTCGGCTCGCCTCCGGTAATGAGGCAGTCGGGACCGGTGCTGCCGCGCATGCTGATTCCCATATTGGCTAGATGCCGACCGACGACCTCCGCCGCCCCCTCTGATTTCGTCGCGACGATCATCGCATGAGAGTAGCCAAGCCGCTCGGCCTCCACTCCTGCCCCGTCCACCGCCGCAGCATTGTTCCCAATCACCAACTGCCCCCCCGTATTTCCCGCCGCTTGCGGCTTAGCGCTCCGCCGCACCCGACCGCGCAAATATTGAACCACCGGCGCAATCGCCGCCTCGTGGATAACCCCCAATCCCTCCAACACCGCCAGCGCATCGGCAGCCGTCGACCAATTCGCCACAGTCGGTCCCGACGCCACCAAATGGAGAGGGTCGCCCAACACATCGGAAATCACCAGCGTAAAGAGCCGCCCTGCCCGGCACGCTCGCGCGAGGCCGCCTCCTTTTACCAGGCTCAAGTTCTGTCGCACGGTATTGAGCTGCTCGATGTTGCCGCCCGCCGCGCTAACAAGACGGGTCAAGCGAATCTTATCGGCGAGCGAAATCTCCGGCACCGGCGCGGGCAACAGCGCCGATCCACCACCCGAAAGAACACAGAAGCACAAATCATTCGGCCCCAACGACGACACGAGTTCCAGAATCTTTCGCGTACCGGCAACCCCCTCGGTGCTCGGCTCGTTGACGCCCGGCGCGCGGGCCGCGTGGAGATAAACCCGCTTGGTCGGCACGACGCAATCGGCCGGCACGTTGACCCAACCGGAAACGTTCTTCTGTTCCAATAACTCAGGCCCCAGCACCTTCTCCAACGCGACCGCCATTGCGCCGGCCGCCTTCCCTGCCCCCACGATGGCGATGCGGCCGATCGATCGCAGATCGACGATTTCATCACCGATTGCCAGCCAATCACCATCAAGATGCACATTCTCCGGAATCAGCCGCTCCGGCAACACTGCCGCCACGCCAGCTCGCCAAATCCGTTCGGCATCGGCACGCAGTTTGGCGGATTGTGAAGACATACAAGCAAGTGTCATAAGGAAATTAAACTACTATTGTCATTCCGAGCGAAGCGAAGAATCTCTTGATGTGCGCGATATGCCTCGATCACCGAGCCTCCTTCCAAATGACGGACGTTCCTGCTCGGCTCCCGGATAGATTTAATTGAGGGTGTCCGGAAATTCCGGGTGGCACGCTACGCCGTTAACCCTTTTCCAAAACTAAGTAACCGCGGATAAACGCGGATGGACGCAGATAGAAGACGGGTGAAGACCATCATGTACTTAATGCTTCTAACAAATTGAACCGCCAAGTCGCCAAGTACGCCAAGGAAGACAGAAATCAGCAGTGAATCACTTGGCGTCCTTTGCGTGCTTGGCGGTTTCATTCATTTTGTTAGATGCTCTTCATCATCGATTGGAAACAATCTGCGTTTATCCGCGTTCATCTGCGGTTTCTT
>CAZGMU010000067.1:6711-15398 GCA_964526975.1 uncultured Planctomycetaceae bacterium | reverse complement strand
CGTTGAACGACTTGATCACATAGTCGCGATAGGGCGTGATGCGCTGGTCCTGATCGCCGTGGTAGCCAACGGTATCGGCAAAGCGAACGAGGTCGAACCACCAGGTTGCCATGTGTTCGCCGAAAGCAGGAGAAGCGAGAAGTTTGTTGACGAGCTTTTCGTAAGCGTCTGGCGAAGTGTCTTTGACAAACCTCTGTACTTGCGATTGGGTAGGCGGAAGACCGACCAGGTCGAAGTACAACCGGCGAATGAGGGTTGTGCGATCGGCTTCGGGACCGGGGCCGAGGTTTTGGGCTTCTTGCTTCGAGAGGAGGAAACGATCAATGTCGTTGCGCGGCCAGGTGGAATGCTTCACCTCGGGGATAGCCTGCGGCTTCGGGGGAATATAGGCCCAGAAGGGTTCGTACTTGGCGCCAGACTTGATCCACTTGCGAATGAGCTCGATCTGGTCCTTCGTGAGAAGGGGTTTCTTCGCGGCGGGGGGCGGCATTTGTTCGTCTGGATCGTCGCTGGCCACGCGGCGAAGAAGCTCGCTCGCATCGGGATCACCGGCGACGATCACCGATTCGTGGGAACCGGCCTCGGTGTCGAGCCGCAGATCGGCTGCGCGAAGGCCGGAGTCTGGGCCATGACAGGCGTAGCATTTGTCGGCCAGGATCGGCCGGATGTCGCGATTGAATTGCACATCGTCGGCAAACGCAGCAGGGACGGCAGCCCCAACCACACCAAGCCAAGCGATCACCGCAAAGAATTTAATCCGAGGTTGCCCCATATTAATAAACGGCGCGAAGCGGCCAATTTTGACGGGAAAACATGGCGTGCCGGGAGAAAATCGGCAAAACGCGCCGGGTACTGCGGGCAGCAAACTAACCAATAGCCATTATCATTCGTAGTGTATAAACAGGCAAGCAGACGAAAGACGAGGGGTATCTTTGCTCATTAGTGGAAGGAAAATGCTTTCGTGGGCAAAAATACGCGTTTCACGACAACCCGAAGCCAATTTGCGACTCCTAACTGGGCGCGGCATAATGAGCCTTCCAGCCAGCCCACTCTGGGCAACTAAGAACCAAGACGGATCCTTCTTCCCTCAGCATTTCGAGTAATTCAAGATGAACTTCAGCGATCTCTCCCGGCGAACCTTTATCAAGAGCACGGCAGCGGCGACGGCCGTGGCGATGGCGTCTTCGGCGGCCGTCAAAACGAACCCAGCCATGGCAGCGAGCGAAAGCCCGAATGGGAAGCTGCGGCTGGGCTTCATCGGTGTTGGTGGGCGCGCCCAAGCGCACTTGAAATCGGCGATCGAGCTTCAGGAGCAAGGAAAGGTGGAGATCGTCGCGGTTTGTGACGTGTTCAACCGGCATCGCGACGAAGCGGCCCAACGAGTAAAGCGAGGGACCAAGCACAAGCCGAAAGAGATCGCCGACTATCGCGAACTATTGGCCGATCCCTCGATTGATGCGGTTTGTATCGCGACGCCCGACCATTGGCATGCCAAGCAGACGCTCGATTCGTTTGCTGCTGGCAAGCATGTGTACTGCGAAAAACCGATGACGCATAGCGTGGCCGAGGCGATCGATGTTTATAAGGGCTGGAAGAAGTCGGGCAAGGTGATGCAGGTCGGCGTGCAGTCGACGTCTCTACCCGTGTGGAAGGATGTAAACAGGCGCTTATGCGAGGGCCAGCTTGGCAAGGTACTGATGTACCAGACGTCGTACTTCCGCAACTCGGACATGGGCCAATGGCGGTATTACGATTTGACGGCCGACATGACGCCGAAGAACATCGATTGGAAGATGTTTCTTGGCACCGAGTTCGGCCTGGCGCCGGACATGCCGTTTGACCGCGAAAAGTTTCACCAGTGGCGATGCTACTGGGACTTTGGCGCTGGGATGTTCACGGACCTGTTTGTGCATCGCACGACGTCGATGCTCAAAGCAACGGGCTTGCGATTTCCAGGGCGCGTGGTCGGCGCGGGCGGCATTTACTTCGAACTGGACAACCGTGATGTGCCGGATGTGGCGACCGTGGTGGCCGACTTCCCGGAAGGCGTGCAAGGCCTTGTGACGGCGACGATGTGTTGCCAGGAGACACCGGTGCCGCAGGTCATTCGTGGGCACTTGGGATCGTTTGTAATGGGGAACGGCGAGGAATTTTCCGGGTATGAGTTTGTCGCGGAGCGACCACAAGTAACGCATGACAGCAGCATTAAGAGCGAGCAGATCAAGGTAGGAGGCTTGAAGAATTCATCTTTGACGCACTTCGAGAACTTTGTGGACGCCGCATTGGCCGGCAAGCCCGAGGACGTAAACTGCACGCCGGAGCTTGGCGCGGCCGCCATGGTAATCGTGAAGCTCGGCTCGCAAAGTTACCGCGAAGGAAAGGCGTTTCACTTCGATCGGGAAAAGCTGGCGGTTTCGGACGGCAACAACAGTTGGGCCCAGCACTGGGAGAAGCTGTCGAAGGAACGAGCGGCGGTACAGAACATTCCCAACTGGCGCGGAGGAGACAAGGGCAGCAAGCTCTATCCACGCGAGTACCAAAAGCTGGCCGGCCCTTGGATCAATGGCATTGATCCAGCCAGCAAGTCGTAGTCGACCTGTTCGCTCACCCACAAAAGATCGGTACTGGCTTGAGGAGTTCCATCTGTTCACTCTGTGCCGGTTCGCGATTCACGATCGGTGTCTGGTGGCTGGCAATGAGCTTGTTGATGGCTTGCCAGTCGCAAGCCGAGCGAGTCATTCACGTAGCCCCTGGCGGTGTGGATACCGCAGACGGCAGTAAAAGCCGACCAATTCAATCATTGCCACGGGCTCAGCGTGTCGCTCGCGAATTACGTAAGGAACATCCTGACGAACAAATAACGATCGAACTGGCCGCCGGCGATTACACTCTTGCTGAACCGCTGGTATTCACTTCCGAGGACTCCGGACCATCGAAAGAGCGTCCACTTACGATCGCCGGAGTAGGCAACGCGCGCATCTCGGGAGGAAGCTGGATCGAGGGATTCCAGTTGCGTGATGGTCATTGGGTGGCGCCTGTGCCGGCGTTCTTGCCGCCGTTTCGCGATCTATGGGTCAACGGTCGTCGTGCGATTCGGGCGCGTTCGCCAAATGACGGGTACTACCGAATCGAGGCGGCCGGACCAGATAAACGAACCAGCTTCGTTGCCGAGCCAAACGATCTGCCCACAATCGCCAACGCGAAGACAGCGGAAGTGGTCTACATGCACGACTGGTCGATTTCGCGGGTTGGAGTCGGCTCGATAGACGCTCCAGCGCGAATCTATCACTTGGCCGCACCGATCGGCGCGAGTAACCAGTTCTTTGCCATTTGCGGGTTTGAGCCACATCCGCGGTACTTTGTCGAAAATGCGATGGAGTTTCTCGACTCGCCAGGAGAATGGTTTCTCGATCAGGCGAAACACGAGCTGCATTACATACCGCGCGAAGGTGAATCACTCGACCATTTAGAAGTGATCGTTCCTCGCTTGCAGCAACTCGTCCTACTTCACGGAGATGAAGGCAAACCGATCGAAAACATACGCATTCGAGGGCTTTGCCTTTCTTATTCGGCATTCGACGTACCCGCGCTGGGCTATGCCGAGATCCAGGCGAATTGGCATGCCCGGCGGCAGGACCTGGCGGATCCTGCGCAAGTGTTCCCACCCGCGGCCGTCTCGACCGATCGCGCCAAGAATTGCAACTTCGAGAATTGCCGGCTTGAGCACCTGGCTGGCATGGGGCTTCAGATTGCTCGTAGCTCGAATGTTCATGTGGAGCGTTCGACCTTCAGCGACATCGGCGGGGGCGGCATCGTGATCGGATCGCCTCGCAATGAAGATGCTCCGTCATCAAAAGGAAACATCATTGAAAACTGCACCATCGATCAATGTTGCCAGACGTATTTTGGGGGAGTCGGCATTTGGATCGGAATGGCAGCCGACACGATCGTCCGCCAGAACGAAATATGCAACTTGCCCTACAGCGGCATCTCTGTCGGCTGGAGCTGGGATGCACAGCCCACGATCTGCCGCGGGCACCAAATACGGAACAACCACATTCATCATGTGATGCAGCGGCTGTCGGATGGCGGCGGGATCTACACGCTTGGCTGGCAACCTGGAACAATCCTCGCGGACAACGTCATCCACGATATTCCCACCAACCCTGGGCGGGCGGAAAGCAATGGCATGTTCATCGACGAGGGTTCGACTGATTTGCGAATCGAGGGCAACACGATTTACCGAGTCGCTCGCTCGCCGATTCGATTCAATGTCGCTGGCAAGAACACGATTGCTCGCAATCGGCTTGCACGGTCGCCGGGAACACCCACATTCGCCTACTCAGGCACGAAAGCGGAAAACATATCGTACATCGAGAATCAAGTGATCGAAGATGCGGCCTGGGAGCCGCCGATGGACGACGCGGCCGTACAGAACGCCGGACGCAAGTAAGCCGGGCAATAGACGGCCACACCTTCGGAAACTTGCGGCAGCAGTAGATGCGGCTCGCGCGTTCTCGGGGAGTTTGCCGAGTATCGCCTTGAGGACTTGAAAGCGTCGAGCTTGGCGTTTAACGCTTCTTCCGCTGGATCACGAACAGGCCGGCGGCAATGCCAAGCAAAGCGATTGCGGTCGGTTCAGGAATCGTCGGTCCGGCTTTGAGATTCTTTTCTTTGTGGATCAGAAAGGAACCATTCGGCTCGACGATAAAATCCCATTGGAAAGCCCACGTCACATCGCCAGGCCCCACAGGCACGTCGAACGCAGGCGTATCTGAGAGAGTCGTCGGCAAATTGTCTGTGAGCTTGTTCAGCGTCGTGTCATAAAAAGCAACTTCGCGATGGCTGGGCACAGGCGTAACCACGGTTTCGGTCAACTCGGATCCTAATTCGAATTGCCGCACTGCATTTGCATTCGTAAAGACGGCGGTGTCGCCGTCAGCGGTGCCGTTAATATCGAAATCGGCATACTGGAAAAAATGAAAAGCGAGCGGCACACTCCCCGTGTTCGTGATCGAGATTTGCTCGCTCATGCCGGATGCGCCGCTACCATTCGTGCCACCACTTAATGCATAACGGGTTTCAATCTTAAAACCATTGTTAGGATCGAGATATCGGACGAACAAGGAATCTGGGTCCCCGTCAAAGTTCGTATCCGTCGAACCTTCTATGTCAATGGGCAACAAATGAACGGATTGCTCGGGGCCGGAGCTGCCCACACGGAACCAAAAAGCCTGCTGGTAAAGCTGCCCTACACCGTCGACAGTCCAGTTATAGTTGTTGTCGGGGTCCGCTGTATCGAATTTCGCAGAGGAGTTTTCGTTGACCAGCGTAAAGAGACCTGCCGACGATCGCTGAGCCGTCAGCCCCACGAGAAACACACTGCAAACAAGCACACGCGAGGTGGCTTGAGCAAAACGAGCTGTGGTCGACTTCATTAGACTACCTCACCGTAGATGACAGGCAATGACACTGCACTTCTAGAGCGCCAGCCAGCCTAATGGGTGGCTATCGAAAAAACAAGTAGATTTGAAAAAAATAATTATTTCTACCCCACGCTACGGCTTTCGCTATAAAGGCCCCATGGCCCTCACCGCACTTAACCCCTATGATAGAAATACTTTAGGACACCGCTACCCTCTGCCGTAGGATTCTCCATGGGCCCAAGATTATTTGGCCCATCACCGCGTTAGGCCAGGAGCGAGGAGAGGGGGAGCTTCTCGTTACATGAAGCGGATCGGCGGAATACGAATTTGCTGCAGCTCGACTGCATGAAGCCCCAGCAGGCTTCTATAGTGGTGTACGGATCACTAAAAGACGCACCTCGGTCATGCTTTCGATTGCCCAGCGGATGCCTTCGCGGCCCAGGCCGCTGTCTTTGCTGCCGCCGTAGGGCATTTGATCGGCACGCCAGGAGGGGACATCGTTGATGATTACGCCACCGACGTCGAGTTCGTCCCACGCCTTGTTGATCTTCTCGATGTCACGCGTGAAGACGCCGGCCTGCAGACCAAAATCGCTGTTGTTGACCGCAGCCAGAGCTTCATCGAAGTCGTTGAATGAATACAACAGCGTCACGGGACCAAAGATTTCTTCGCAAGACGCCCTGGCATTTTGAGGCACGCCTTCGAGTACCGCGGGCTGAACGAGTTTTCCTTGTCGCTGGCCGCCGCACAACAGCCGGCCGCCCTTTCCCACCGCGTCCTGAATCGATTGCTCGATGCGCCGTGCATCGTCTTCGGAAATGATGGGGCCGACGTACGTTTTCTCATCGCGTGGGTCGCCAACCGTGAGCGCGCGAACGGCAGAGGCGAACTTATCGCGAAAGGCATCGTAGATATCGTGATGCGCGTAGATGCGTTGAACGCTAATGCAGCTTTGCCCCGATTGATAGTAACCGCCAAAGACGCAGCGCTCCACGGCATCTTCAAGATTGGCGTCTTGGTCGATCACCACCGCGGCGTTGCCGCCTAGTTCCAGCGTCACGCGCTTTTTGCGAGCCCGATCACGTAAATCCCAACCGACGCTGGGTGAACCGGTAAAGCTCAACTTCTTGATTCGTTCATCCTCGACGAGGGCGGCTGCATCGGCCGACTTCATCGGCAGGATTGAAAACGCGCCCGGCGGCAGGTCGGTTTCGGCCAGAATCTCACCGAGAATGAGCGGCGTATAACTGGCCGGTTTGAGCACGAAGGGGCAACCGCAGGCAATGGCCGGGGCAATCTTGTGGGCCACGAGGTTGAGCGGAAAGTTCCAGGGCGTAATGAAGCCGCAGGGGCCAATGGGAACGCGTTGCCACATGCCACGATAGCCGGCTGCACGCTGCGTCGTATCGAGCGGCAACACCTCGCCCATGATGCGAGTCGACTCCTCGATGGCGATCTCGATCGTATCTAGCAAGCGGGCAACTTCGCCGCGTGCAAACTGAATCGGCTTTCCAGCTTCGATGACGAGCACGTTGGCAAGTTCATCGCGGCGCTCTTCGCAGCGTTTGAATAAGTGCTTCAGCACCGCTTTGCGCTGCCATGGCTCCATGCGGCGCATCGGGGCAGCAGCATCTGCCGCAGCCGCAATCGCTTGATCGAGCATGCCCTTATCGGCCAGCGCAACGTGTGCTGCCACTTTGTCGGTAAACTTGTCGACAACTGCCAGGCCCGCGTTGGGCTGCTGCGGACGATTGGCTAGATAGAATGGGTAGGACGTTTTACTCATTGCGAATTTATTTTCAAGAAATTTAGCACCAGCTGCTTGCTTAAGGATGTCTATTTCGTGGCAACCGCCAACTTGGTTAAAATACGGTTAGCTACTGCTCCTAGGAAATCCATCATGTTAAAGTCAATCGAAGGCATCTATCACGAAGGACAAATCAAATTGCTGGAAACTCCTCCGGCAGGTGCGGAAGGAAAAGTCATCGTCACTTTCCTTACACCAAATTCTATCAATTTGGCTGAACAAGGAATCGACATGGAGCAAGCTGCCGATTTGCGCCAGCGATTGAAACCATTTGCTGAAGACTGGGACCGCCCGGAAATGGACGCTTACGATGCCATATAGTCGTGGAAGCGTTGTTCTGGTTCTCTTCCCAGATTCCAATCTTCGCACTGCGAAACGACGGCCAGCGATCGTAGTCCAGCGCGATAATCTGCAGACTGGCTTAACACAGCTTATTCTAGCGATGATTTCGAGCAATCCAGCCCGTGCTGGTCATCCAAATCGCGTATTCGTTGCACAATCATCGGCCGAAGGCCGACAAATGGGACTGCGAACCGACTCGATCATCATGACTGACAATCTGACAACTGTTCTGGAATCGGAAATTGACCGAGCGATTGGTCAGTTGGCCGACGTCGGTCCACTGGACAACGCGCTACGGCATACGCTCAAGCTTTGAAGTTTGCTAAGGATTTTTACCACAGTTCCTTGGCATCCCCCCGCCACAGCACGAAGCCTTCGATGGCTTCGTACTCGGCCAGGCCAAGCTTGTCGAAAAGTTGGGCTGTATCGCGGTTGCGGTCTTCGGCGCGCTTCCAAAACTCGCGCATATCGGGACCTGGGAATAACGCCCGGTCTTTTTGTGACTGGTGTTTGAAGATCGCAGTTCGTTTGCGGTCAACTTCGTTGGGGCTCAGCGGCACGGCCATTTCGATTTCGTGGGGGGCCCATTCGTGCCAGGCGCCGCGATAAAGCCAGACTTCGCAGTCCGCGTACCAGTCGTCCTTCTCGCAACGGCGGCAAGCGGTCAGCACCGCGTTGAGGCAAACCCGATGGGTGCCGTGTGGATCGGAAAGGTCGCCGGCCGCGTAGATCTGGTGGGGCTTAATCTTCCGCAGCAGCTCGACGGTCATGGCGATGTCTTCTTCGCCGAGCGGCTTCTTCTTCACGCGGCCCGTTTCGTAGAACGGCATGTCGAGGAAGTGGAGTCGCTCGACAGGGATGCCGCAGCTCCGACCGGCCGCACGGGCTTCGCCGCGACGAATCATGCCTTTGATCGTTTGCACTTCAGGGCTATCGACCTGGCCTGGTTGCTTGTTGCGAAGGAACTCCTCGACGTGCGCTTCCAATTCGGCAGCCTTCTGCGGCGAAACATCAAAGTGGGTGTTGAAATCGGCCACGAAGTCGGCAAAGCGAATCGCATCGTCATCGAACACGGCAATATTGCCAGAGGTTTGATAAGCAACGTGGACTTC
>CAZGMU010000067.1:0-6701 GCA_964526975.1 uncultured Planctomycetaceae bacterium | reverse complement strand
GACAAGCCGAATGAGCGTGCCGCCCATCGAGATCACGTCATCGTCCGGGTGGGGCGAGAAAACGATCACGCGTTTCGGAAAGATGTTGTCGCGCGAGAGCGTGCGATCTTCCGGCAGCTTCGCGTGAGCAGGCTTGCCGCCCGGCCAGCCTGAGATCGTTTGCTGCAGATGCCGAAAGATTTTGATATTGATGTCATAGGCTGGGCCGCGATCGGCGAGCAAGTCTTGCAAGCCCTCTTCGTTGTAATCCTGATCGGTGAGCTTAAGAATCGCTTTGTTGAGCTTGCGGGCCAGCCAAATTACCGCCTTGCGCTCTTTGAATTCATCCCACTCAACCGGACCTAGTAGCCAAGGAGTGCGATAACGAGTCAAGGCATCGGCGGCAGCTTCATCCATGACGACTTGCGCATTGGGATGCTCTTGCAAAAAACTGGCTGCGATCGTTGCGGTGACTTCGCCTTCCACTGCTTTGGCGATGATCGGCGCTTTGTGCTCGCCGAACGCCAACATGATGATCTGCCGAGCGGCGAGGATCGTGCCGACGCCCATCGTGATCGCGCGGCGGGGCACGTGCTCCTGGCCGAAGAAGTCGCTCGCAGCGTCGATCCGCGTCACCCGATCAAGCGTGATGAGCCGCGTGCGACTGTCCTTACCGGAACCCGGCTCGTTGAAGCCCACATGGCCAGTGCGGCCGATGCCGAGAATTTGAATATCGATCCCGCCGGCCTTCTCGATCTGCTCTTCGTACCATGCGCAATAGTCGTTCACCTGCTCGATCGGCAGCGTGCCGTCGGGTACATGACAATTCTCTTTCGGAATATCGATCAAGTCGAACAAGTGCTCGCGCATGAACCGTACGTAGCTTTGTAGCGCGTTCGGCTGCATCGGGTAGTATTCGTCGAGATTGAACGTGATGACGTTGGCGAACGACAGCCCTTCTTCGCGATGCAAGCGGACGAGATCGTCATAAACGCCAACCGGGGTGCTGCCCGTGGCGAGACCCAACACGCAGTTGCGACCCTCGGCAGCACGCTCGCGAATCAAATCGGCAATGTGCGCGGCCACGGCCTTGTTGGCATCGGCCGAATGGGGAAAAACGCGAATGGGAATGTGCTCGCGCTGGGCCAATGGATCAGGCGTGTTCCGCGCCGACGAGCCAGAAGCGTACGATGGAGTGGACGACATGGATTCGATCTGAGTGGTCATGAAAAAGATGCTGGGGACTGCTAAACATTTGGCCACATCAAACGCTACAGCAGGTCGCTGCGCGGCCAACGTGATTGAAATCAAACCTTACTATAAGTGACAGATTCCCGCGGCGGAAGTTAGCCGACCCGCTATCCGCTCTCCTGCAGCCCCACTAAAATGGACACCATGTGTAGAAGTGGTTTCAAAACCGAGGGCTGGCATCCGACGGCTGATCCAATCAGCCGGCACGCGCTAGCGTCCGGTTCATTCGGCTTGGTTTCGAAACTTCTTCTAGGAGAAAAACACCAAACCTTTTTCTAGTGAAAATAAAGGAGAGTTCCATGCGCAATCGTATATGGTTGGCTGCTATTGCTGGCGTGGCCGCAGTTGCCGTCGCCGTGCAGTTTCAGAACGCGAATTCGCAAGAAACGAAGATAAAGGCGGCCAAATCGGCGGAGCACAAGCATGACCATGATCACGCAGATCATGCCAGCAGCAAAGTGACGTACGCCGTCGCCGTGGTTCACGCACTGGGTAATCACAAGGTCAGCGGCAAAGTGACGTTCACGCAAAAGAGCGACGGCGTCGAGATCGTCGGCGAGTTCACCGGCCTGCAACCGGGCGAACACGGCTTTCACGTTCACGAATTCGGCGACTGCTCGATGGCCGACGGCAAGTGCGCCGGTGGCCACTTCAACCCAGCAGGCGAGCCGCACGCCGGCCCGGATGACGCCCAGCGCCACGCGGGCGACTTCGGCAACATCAAAGCCGACGGCCAAGGCCACGCTACCTACAAGCGGACCGACAAGATAATCAAGCTCAACGGCCCCAACTCGATCATCGGCCGCGCATTGATCGTCCATGCCAAGCCAGACGACCTCAAAACGCAACCATCGGGCGATGCTGGCGACCGCGTCGGCTGCGGCGTGATCGGGATCGGCGATCCAAAGATGATGCACTAATGCAGCGAAAAATAGCCTAGCCCTCTGGACCGGGTAAGCTCAACGTTTGATTCAATGGCGGATCGAGTTGCTCAACGCACCGACCCGAGACGGGTCGGCTATGTTTTCGGTGCTGCAAAGCAGAAGTAAAATCTCTACAAGGCCGAACTTGATTCGATGATTCACTCGGCAGGCACACTTCGTGTGTCTGCCGTTTTACTTTTTAAGCGGTTTGGTCACCGGCTTGCGGCCGAGATGTATTTTGGCGAACTCAACTGCATCAGGGATTTCGGTGTCGACTTTGAAACTATCAGGGCGAGACTCGCTGACGCGGTAGTCAACGACCGTCACTCCCGCCGGCAGCTTTAGCGTGAAGTCGCTGTCGCTGAATCCTTCGTTTACTCGTAACTCGTCGCTGGTGTAGACGCTGAGGCGACTGAGCTTGCCATCTCGATATTCGAAGTCGAGCTTCGATCGTGGAAATGCCTGCTTTCCAGGAAACTCCTTGGGGCCGAATTGGAGTATTTCATCCTCCACATTTTGCCCGCGCCCAATCGAGAAACGTTCGACAAATCCGCTCTGCGGATCGGCAACAATCTCTAGTGGGCCTAGTGGGCCAAATGACAGGAGAACACGTCCGTTCGGCAACGTCTTCACTTGCGAATCGGCTAGCGCTTTATCGAAATCGTTCAAGCGAAAGTTCAACGCGCCCGTAAGCGCTCTGAAATCACCCAAGGTGTTGCGTGCTACATGCGACTGGCCGGCCTTAAGCACATTGAGCTGCCTGTTGGTCGAATCGTATCGGAGGTCAACATCGCCGTCAAAAAGACGATACTCCCACGGTGTTTCGCCCGGTCGCGTGCCTTCGATATTGAAAGTTTTCGCTCCGACCATGCGGAATTCGTTTTGGGCCAGCTTGATCGGATTGCCATCGAGCCGTTTGAGTTGTTCGTCGCTGAGCGTCGCTCGCAGTATTTCGGTGACGAATGCGTAGCTTTGCTCGGCATCGGTGTCGCTCGAGCCATAGCCCGGCTTCAAGTGCTTGGCCGCGGCATCGTCGACGATTTTACGAACCGTCTCCGCATCCAGCGGCTTGAACCACGACGGCGAGCCGAATAGGTGCTGGTAACGAACAAAAAACGTGCCAATGCCAGATTCCGCCTGGCGCCAAGCCTCGGCCAGCCGTTGTTGCGGCGTAGGCTCGGGCTTCGGCTTCTCGATCGGTGCGAGTGAAACGATTAGTTCACCGCGTGGCTCGATTTTTTCTACCTCCGCCGCCGTCTTCGGGTCTTGATCTTTTCGCACGATTAGCAGCAGTCGAATTCCTGTGCTGGCCTTTGCCAACGGGGAATCAGAAGGAATAAGAATAACCTTTCTCTCATCAGGCGGCAGATTGTTCAAAGGAACGCCGGCCAACGTCGAGATTCCAAATGGATAGGCATTCGGCACCTTGAGCCGATACTCCATCCACTGGTCTCTGCTTTGAAAAACACCGCCATGCTTAGAATCCTTCGAATGCCACCCGCCACGCGGCACATCGATCGCCGTTTCGTCACCTCCGCGTTGTTTAGGCTTGGAATCTTTCAGATATCCCAATTGCAGCGTGGCGCTCACCGGTCCTTCGACTTCCTTCTCCCATAAAGAGTAGGCTAGCGCAGCCACTCTAATCGGCCGCTCGCCAAATGAGATCCCAAACTTGCGTCCCTTTGGCACATTGATCGGGAACTCAAACGTGAAGCCGCCGTCAGCTTCCGTTGTTATCTCACGGATGGGGCCGGCGGAGAGCAACGCAAACTCTGGATCGTTTTGTGGAATGTAAGGCCGCGAGTACCAGCCGTCGCCCTTACTTTTTGGCGGGCCAACGGTTGGTGGTTGTGTAGCCGGGGGAACCGGGAGCGGCGTGGGAGTTGACGTGAGTGTTGGTGTGGCGGCCGCCGGCGATTCGTCGCTCGCTCGAAGGCTGGCGGTCAACGTCGCCAGGAATATGGCGATCACGGCGACTGCGAGCGACGTCGCGATACTCAAGCGCCGCGCAAGCGGGCGGTTAGCGTCGAGCACCGCGTTGATGCGGCGTTCTACCTGGGGTGTTCGTGCCATCGCGACGCCCACCGGCACAAGTCGCCGCGGTTCGCTAGCCAAGCGACCAGCGACTGTAAGCAAGTGGCGTGCGTAGCTGGCTCGGTCGCCTGATAAAGCCACCACCGCATCATCGCATGCGGCCTCAGCCAACGTCGACAGTCGGCGGCGCAGGAACCACGCTACCGGATGGAACCAGTAGAGCGCTCGATTCACTTCGGCGAGCAGCGTCATCCACGGGTCGCCGCGTCGCACGTGCTCCTGCTCATGCGACAGAACAGCAGTGAGCAGCGACTCGTCCCATGATCGCCAATCGCTCGGCAGCACGATAGTCAGCCGCCACCAACCTACCGTCAGCGGCACACGAACCAATGACGATTCGCGCACGCTGGTCGCACCGACCATTGGCTGCTGCTTGGGAGGAAGTTCGATTGCGTGCGAATAACACACCAGTTGCCGCGCCCGCCAGATTCCGATGAATAGCCGCAGGGCGAACCAACCCACGCCCATCAGGTAAGCGACTGCGATTATCAGCGGCCAGTTGATGCGCGGTGCTGCTACGATCGGCGCAGCGGGAAGTTCAATCGCTGGCTTCGTCTCATGCATTGAGTCGGACACTGGCACAGCAGTGCGCGTTGTGAGCTTATCGGCGACAACTGGTACGGCGGCTTGTTGCATTGCTGCCTGCTGAACTGTAACGGGTGCCACCTCCTGCCTTTGCACCGCGACGACGCTCGCAAACTTCGCAATCGGAACCGGCACTTGCGGCACTACGCCGATCAGCAGCGGCAGGGCCAACATTGCCACCAACGCAGCCGACCACACGCGATGCTGCAGGTTCGCATTTCGCACTCTCAGCACGAACAGCAGCCCGCTGGCGATGAGCGCCAGTAGGGCCGCTTTGATAGAAACGTCCAGCAACAGGGCGAGCATGTTATCGATATGGATTGGCATCACGAGCCTCCTTTTTTCGCGCGGCGTTTGCGATTGCCGGGCACTTCTGCCCGGCTGATCTTGTCCGCCAACTCCTGGAGCTTCTGCGGCGAGACGATTTCACGATCGACCATGCCGACGAGCAGGTCTTCGACGGATCCCTGGCAGAATCGCTCGATAATGCCGCGCACCGCGTCGGCCGCAACGTTGCGTGAATCGATTTGCGGCCTATAGACGAACGTTCGGCCGACCGTGGAGTGAGTAACGTAACCTTTGTCCTCCAGCCGGCGAAGGACGGTGCGAATCGTCGAATCCTTAAGCGACTGCGTGTTGGCGAGCGAAGTGCGAACCTGGTCGGCGGTCGATTCGCCGAGCTTCCACACCACTCGCATCACGACGTTTTCGAGGGGGCTTAGCGGTGGTTTTTGACGGCGGCTCATCGGACATCTCCGCTACATGGTGTAATGTTACATTTTGTAACATTATTAACAGCGGCTGTCAAGGAGAAAAACGGGGCGTTGCAGGCTCGTGTCACTCGTGCTCCAACGCTTAGATTAGCTATACCTTGGCCTCGTAATGCCGAATCCACGCTGAACACGCGCCCAACCACAACCGATATCGCCAAATGCCATCGAGCGCGCTCGACTAGAACAGGCTACCTTTTTTGAGGTTACAAGAAATGCGTATCGGATGGAGATTCAGTTCGCCACAGCGAGTTTGCGGCGCGTAATTTGGTAGTTTGCCGAAAAGGAAAGTACTGCTTCACTTACCTATTTGCGTGATTTCCAATACGAGACCGCGAATACTTCGACGCGAACATCGTCGGGATAGACTTCATACAGCACGGTAAGCGGCTGTTCGATTAGAATCCTTGCGTTGTCATCACGGGATTCGCCGACGTCGAGAGGTTTGGCGGAAAGAGCGCGATCGACCTCGTCTGCCGCGTCAGCGACTGTCTGTTGATCTTGCGTGGTGAGCCAGATATTCGCCAGTTGGTTTTGAGCCGACGGACGGTAAAGAACGGTCCATCTCATTTGCGGCCCACCCGCTTCCAGAACTCATCAAGCGTACATCCGCCCCGTTCAGCACGGAATCGCGCGATTTCCTCTTCGGAGAATGGAATCTCGACAGAGCCATAAAGAATCTCCCGATACTCTTTTTCGGGAAGGAACCGGCCAAGAACTTGGCCATCGGAACCACAAAGCTCAACAGATCGCTTCAATCCGCCAAGCTTTTGTAGCAGAGCCTGGTCAATTTGAACTTGGGTCATAGAGTGCTCCTCAACTTACCGGAACCGGACGAGGCCTCAAGCACAATTATACCATATTGCCACAAAGACGAAGGCGAATGGATATCCTAGAACAAAGGGATCACTCGTGCCGCAATGCTTCGATCGGGTCGAGGCTCGCCGCTCGGGCGGCAGGATAAACGCCAAATACCACGCCGACTAGCACAGAAATCGCGAACGCCAGCGGAATCGACCAGCCGATGAGGGCTGGTTCCATGTCTTGAATCAGCTTCGGCACACTCGCCATCTGCTGAGGGAACCACTGGAAGAGTGCT
>CAZGMU010000066.1:0-15441 GCA_964526975.1 uncultured Planctomycetaceae bacterium | reverse complement strand
TCGGTGGGGCGGCGGCGCAGGTTCATGTTGGCCTCAATGGCCGTGCGGCCGCCCAAGGGGATGGACGCGGGGCGATTCGAGAATCGCTACCGGCTGTTCAAGAAGATGGTGGCCGAAAGTCCGCAAAGCCGCTACGCGAGCGAGTACCAACAGGAGTCGATGCTGCGCTCACTCGACGCGGCCCATCGATTATTGAGCTCGGACGACAAGCAGGCGTTTGATCTCTCGAATGAGAAAAAAAGTGCGCTCGAGCAGTATGGTAATAGCCGATTTGGCCGAGGCTGCTTGCTCGCGCGGCGGTTGATCGAGGCCGGGGCTCGCTATATCGAGGTGACCACGGAGTACATCCCATTCTTCCATTGGGACACGCATGAGAACGGTCACGCGACGTACGAGCGATTGAAATCGGAAATCGATCGGCCGATCGCGCAGTTGATTTTGGACCTGGAGGACCGTGGATTGCTGGACCGGACGCTGGTGGTGCTGGCGAGCGAGTTTAGCCGCGACATGATGATCGAAGGCGTGCCTGGCAGCGAAGCGAAGGATCAATCGCGGGCAAAAACGGATGTGCTCAAGGAGCCGATTCACTACGGATTGCATCGGCACTTTACGGGTTCGTCGTCGGTGGTGATGTGGGGCGGCGGGACGAAGCGTGGCTACTTGTACGGCGAGACAGCGGCGGAGCGGCCTTGTTTGGTGACGAAAAACCCCGTGAGCCTTTCGGACATGCACGCCACGATCATGCATCTGATGGGGATCAGCCCGAAGACGGCGTTCGACGTGGAGCGCCGGCCGTTCTATGTGACGCAGGACGGCAAGGGGCGGGCGGTGATGGATGTGATCGTGTGAGTTATAATTAGAGCATGGAGTTGCCATGACCCAAATATTAAGCATACAGCAAGCGTCGGTGCAGTTGAGTGAGTTAGTCCACGCTCTTAAGCCGGGCGATGAGATTGTGTTGACGGAAAATAATCAGCCAGTTGTACGAATTTTGCCCAAGATGGCACCAGTTAAGAGGATAGCGGGAGCTTGGAAGGGAAAGTTAGAGATAATTGACGATAGCGACGATGCGATTTTGGACCAATTTCAGGACTACCTTCCGTGAGAGTGCTGCTCGACACACATGCGATTTTGTGGTTCATGCTGGACAACGAGAAGCTTGGCCGAAGGACTGCTGAGATTATTGCTGATGCTTCCAATGATTGCCTGGTGAGTCCAGCCAGTCATTGGGAGACCGCTATTAAAATCAGCATTGGCAAGTTTCGTATCAAAGGAGATTTTGAGGTACTCTGGCGGTGATGCCTTGGATCGCTTCGGTGTGCTTACGATCGAGCCGCGGCACACAGAACGAGTCTCACAATTGCCATTTCATCACAAAGATCCATTCGACCGATTGCTTATTGCTCAGGCGCTCGTTGAACAGATACCGATCATGAGCGATGACATCGCCTTCGATGCCTACGGCGTGGAGCGGATTTGGTGATTCGATCTTGAAGCATAAGTACCGGCGCTCCTCGGGAGACGAGGGAGGAGACCTTCAAAATAGTAGGGTTTTACATCAAAGAATTACGCAGTTTGTAACCTGTAATGAACTATCGGTTGGCAAGAAAACGAATTTTGATCGTAGCGATACTCGTTGGAACGCTCGGTCGCAGCTGTTTTGCCGATGCGCCGCCATTGAACTTCGTTCGCGACGTGCGGCCGATCTTGGCGAACAACTGTTTTCAGTGCCACGGGCCGGACGCCGCCGAGCGGAAGGGCGATTTGCGGCTCGATGTGTGGGCGAATGTGGGCGAACTGCATGGCGCCGAGGCGGTGATCGACAGCAAGGACCTGGCCGAGAGTGAGTTGCTCGAGCGGATCACCAGCACCGATCCCGATGTGCAAATGCCGCCGGCCGATTCCGGAAAGTCGCTACGGCCGGAGCAGTTGGAAGTTCTCAAGCAGTGGATCAAGGAGGGGGGGAAATACGACGAGCACTGGTCGTTCGTCCCGCCGAAACGACCCGCGGTGCCGACGGTAAAACACAATTCGTGGATTCGTAATCCGATCGATGCGTTTGTGCTCGCGCGATTGGAGCAGGAAGGGTTGGCGCCGTCGCCACAGGCGAACGCAAATACGCTGTTGCGGCGGCTGTCGCTCGACCTGGTTGGTTTGCCGCCGACGCTCGACGAAGTGGCCGCGTTCGAACGTGATTCCAGCGAGCAGGCGTATCAGCGCGAAATCGAGCGGCTCCTGGCATCGTCCCACTATGGCGAGCGGTGGGGACGCATCTGGCTGGATGTGGCCCGATACGCCGATTCCGATGGTTTCGAGAAGGACAAGCCGCGGTTCGTGTGGATGTATCGCGATTGGGTGATCAACGCGCTCAACGAGGATTTGCCATACAACGAATTCATCATCGACCAGATCGCGGGCGACCTCTTACCTCACCCAACGCAAGACCAGATGGTCGCGACCGGCTTCTTGCGGAATTCGATGATCAACGAAGAAGGGGGCATCGATCCAGAACAATTCCGGATGGAGGCGATGTACGATCGGATGGACGCGATCGGCAAGGGCATTCTGGGGCTGACGATTCAGTGTGCCCAGTGCCATACGCATAAGTACGATCCGCTGACGCACACTGAGTACTACCAGATGTTTGCGTTTCTGAATAATTGCCACGAGGCGCAGCTTGCCGTTTATACGAAGGCGGAGGAAGAGGAGTGGGCGACGACGGCCGGTGTGATCGAGAAGATCGAGGACGGCCTGAAGGCAAAGCACTCTGATTGGCCCGAGCGGATGGCGGCTTGGGAGGACAGTCTGCGGAAAGAGAAGCTCACGGAATGGTCGATCGTGAAGACGAAAGACGTCGACGCGGGCGGACAGAAATACTACCAGATGAAGGACGGCTCGACGCTTGCCGCTGGCTACGCGCCGACGATTCATACCACGGAATTGAAGGCCGAACTCCCGCCGACGAAGATCACCGCGTTTCGCTTGGAGTTGCTCAACGACCAGGATCTCCCACGCGGTGGGCCGGGACGGTCGATCTATGGAACGTGCGCATTGACGGAGTTCAAGGTCGAGGCAGCGCCGGGCGATCGACCGAACGAGCACTTGCAGCTCAAGTTCAGCCGGGCGACGGCGGACGTGAATCCGCCGGAGCGCGAGCTGGAGAAGATTTTCGACAATCGCAGCGGCCAGCGACGAGTGACGGGGCCGGTTGCGTTTGCGAATGACGGGAACAACCAGACGGCGTGGGGCATCGACATCGGGTCGGGCCGCAGCAATGTGCCGCGGCAAGCGGTCTTCACGCTCGAGAAGCCGCTCGATTTGCCCGCAGGCGCGCAGCTCACGTTTCGGCTGGTGCAGAATCATGGCGGGTGGAATAGCGACGACAATCAGAACAACAACCTGGGACGGTTCCGATTGTCGGCGACGTCGGCCGAGAACGCGGCGGCTGATCCCGTGCCGGCCGGCATTCGCGAGATTGTGCAGGTTCCGACCGAGAAGCGGACGGCAGAGCAAACGGCGAAGTTGTTCAGTTATTGGCGGACGACAGTGCCGGAGTGGGGAGAAGAAAACCGACGGATCGAGGCTTTGTGGGAGAGCCATCCTCGCGGTACGACGCAGCTTGTGCTGAATGAGCGGCGCGATCCGCGTGTGACGCATCGGTTGGAGCGGGGTAACTTTCTCGCGCCCGCTGAAGCGGTCTCGCCGGGGACGCCGGCGTTTTTGAATGCGCTCAAGAAGGCGGATGCATCGAAGCCGGCGACGCGGCTTGACTTTGCACGGTGGCTCGCTGATCGTGATTCGCCGACCACGGCCCGGTCGATCGTGAATCGAATCTGGCAGGCGTATTTTGGCACGGGACTCGTGACGACGGCGGAAGACTTGGGTTCGCAGGGTGATCCGCCGAGCCATCCGGAGTTGCTCGATTGGCTGGCGGTCGAGTTGATGGATCATAACTGGAGCCTTAAGCACATTCAGCGATTGATCGTGAATTCGGCGACGTACCGGCAGTCGAGTCATGTGACGCCCGAGTTGCTGGAGCGTGATCCGGCCAATCGGTTGCTCGCGCGCGGGCCGCGGTATCGAGTGGATGCGGAAAGTGTGCGGGATATTGCGCTCGTGGCCAGCGGGTTGTTGAGTCCGACGGTAGGTGGGCCGAGCGTGTGTCCGCCGGCGCCGGAATTTTTGTTCTTGCCGCCGGCCAGTTACGGGCCGAAGACGTGGAACGTCGAAACGGGACCAGATCGGTATCGGCGGGCGCTGTATACGTTCCGTTTCCGTTCGGTGCCATATCCGATGTTGCAGACGTTCGACGCGCCCACGGGCGAGATTGGTTGCGCACGTCGCTCGCGGTCGAACACACCGCTCCAGGCGCTGACGACGCTCAACGAGCCGTTGTTTGTCGAATGTGCACGGGCATTGGCTGAGAAACTATTGGCGGATGGTGGAGCAACGGACGAGCAACGCGTTGTCTACGCCGTGCGGCGATGTTTGTCGCGCGAGCCGAAGGCCGACGAGCAGAAGGTGCTGACGGACTTTCTTGGGAAGCAGCGCGAGCGGTTTGCGAGTGCTGGTGCCGACCCATGGCCGCTCCTAGCGGGTGATGAGGCAGCGAAGCAAAAGGTATTGGCTGCGTTGCCGCAGGGCATGACTCCTGGAGATTTGGCTGCTTGGACGGCGGTGGCGCGGGTGATTTTGAATTTGGATGAAACGATTACGAAGGAGTAGGAAGAGTTCGTTGTCCGTGGTCCGTTGTTCATTGCAGGTGTTGCACAACAACGGACAACTGACAATGGACCACGGACAATCATCATGAGTTGCCAGGATTATCTTTATCGAAACTGTCCGCCACGTGAGCTTGCTCGACGTTGGTTTTTGAAGGAGTGTGGCGTTGGGTTGGGGGCGATTGCGCTGGGGGCGTTGGGGACTGGCGCGAACGCGGTGAAGGCGGCGACGGATCCGATGGCGCCGAAGCGGCCGCCGATTCGGGCGCGGGCGAAGAATGTGATCTTCTTGTTCATGGCGGGTGCGCCAAGTCATTTGGAGTTGTTCGATAACAAACCACAGTTGGCGAAGTTCGACGGGACGCTGCCGCCAGCGGAGCTCTTGAAGGGGTATCGGGCGGCGTTCATTAATCCCAACTCGAAGCTGTTGGGACCCAAGTTCAAATTCAAAAAGTATGGGCAGAGTGGAGCGGAGCTGTCGGAATTGCTGCCACATCTGGCGGAGGTAGTCGACGACATCGCGATCGTCAAGTCGATGGTGACCGACGCGTTCAATCATGCGCCGGGGCAGATTCTGATGAGCACCGGGTCGCAGCAATTCGGCAAGCCGAGCCTGGGGGCTTGGACGCTGTATGGTCTCGGAAATGAAACGCAAAATTTGCCCGGGTTCGTCGTGTTTAGCACGGGCAAGAAGGGGCCGAGTGGCGGGAACTCGAACTGGGGGAGCGGCTATCTGCCGACGGTGTATCAGGGCGTGACATTCCGCACGAGCGGCGATCCGGTGTTGTACCTGTCGAACCCGAGTGGCGTCGACGACAAACTTCAGCGCGAATCGCTCGGCGCGGTGAACGCGATGAATCACCAGCATTTGAACGAGGTCGGTGATCCGGAGATCGCCACGCGGATCAATTCGTTCGAGATGGCCTATCGGATGCAGTCGCAGGCGCCGGAAGCGATCGATATTTCGAAGGAGCCGGAGCATGTGCTGAAGATGTACGGGGCGGAGCCGGGCAAGCCGTCGTTCGCGGCCACCTGCCTTTTGGCACGGCGGCTCGTCGAGCGCGGCGTGCGGTTCGTGGAGATTTTCCATGAGGCGTGGGATCAACATGGCAATCTAGTGCATGACATTCGCGACAATTGCCAAACGACGGATCAGGCTTGCGCCGCTTTGGTGAAAGACCTGAAGCAGCGCGGCATGTTGGACGATACGCTCGTCGTCTGGGGCGGCGAGTTTGGCCGCACGCCGATGGTGCAGGGGGGCGGCAACGACGGCCGCGACCATCATCCGAATGCGTTTACGATGTGGCTCGCCGGCGGCGGCGTAAAGCCGGGCGTGACGCTCGGTGAAAGCGACGACTTGGGTTTCAACGTGACCAAAGATCGTGTGCATGTGCATGACCTGCACGCGACGATTTTGCACCTCTTAGGTTTCGACCCGCTGCGATTCTCATACAAGTTCCAGGGACTCGATCAGCGGCTGATTGGCGTGGAGCCGGCGCGTGTGGTGAAGGAGTTGTTGGCGTAGTAGAATGGCAGCGGAGGTGGCACGGTGAACACATACGACGACATTTTGGGTGCAGCACAAGACTTGCCGCCCTTGGACCGAATCCGTCTCGTTCATGCCCTCTGGGAAACGGTTCCGCCCGAGGAATGGCCAGCACCTAGCCAAGAATGGATTGAAGAGGTTCAACGACGCTCGGCAGAGTACGATGCTGGCCGTATGACGGCATCACCGTGGCCAGAAGTTCGTGCCCGTGCCCGTCGGAAGGCCGGACTCGATGAGTAAGCCGCGAATTATCTCGGCTGCCGAATGGGAATACACTGAAGCCCTTTGTTGGTATGCCGAGCGTAGTCGATGCGCTGCTGAACGGTTCGACGAGGAGTTCGAGAGAGTCTTAAAGGCGATTGCCGAAAACCCGCGCCGCTATCCACGGTGCGATAATAGGCACCGCTTTTGCTTGATGGATCGGTATCCCTATCAAGTGATTTATCGTGAGGAGAGGGACGAGGTTGTCGTAATTGCAATTGCGCATGCAAAGCGCAAGCCCCGATATTGGGCTGGGCGTTAGCAAAGAGGAAAAAACCGATGGCAATTTGGCTTGCTCGTGGGGGACGGCATGGTGAAGTCGAGCAGAAGCAAATTGACGAGCAGAAAGTCTATTTGCGATGGCACGGATTTGCCGACGACATTCGCGGCAAGAGTCTCAACGAGATTCAGTCAATGCTCCGTAATGCATATCCGACAGCACCAAAGCATCGGATTATTCAGAATTCGGGTCAGTTTAATATCTTTGCAAACAAAATGTTGCCTGGAGATACGATCTTAATGCCACGCCGAGGGGCAGGGGTGGTCCAAGTTGGGCGTATCACCAGCGATTACCAGTTTGACCCATCGGGCGCGGACGGTTTTCGTCACTACCGCACAGTTGATTGGAGTACAGTTCCTGTGCCCCGTTCAAATTTCGATTCGGAACTACTTCACAAACTCAACGCAGCAGCAACTTTCTGTGGTATTAAGGGTGACAACATCGAAGAGCGCGTAAAAGCTGCGATTTCAAAGGCCGCTAGTCCTGCGTTGATCTCAAAAGTGCAGCAAGACGCTGGGGAAGAAGAGATTACACCGCCGGACCAAGCCTTTGATTGGGAACAGCAGGCGCGAGATGAGATACATAAGCTAATCCAACAGCGATTCAAAGGACACGACCTTGAAACGTTGATTGACGAAATTCTAAGAGCACAAGGGTTCAGTACTTATTGCAGCCCAATCGGAGCAGATAAGGGGATCGACATCCTGGCAGCACGTGGTCCACTGGGCTTTGAAAGCCCTCGCCTTGCCGTTCAAATAAAATCAGAAGCCGCACCGATAGGCCGGCAAGTGCTTGATCAGCTTATTGGCGCAATGCAGAATTGTGGGGCTGACTACGGATTGCTTGTTTCTTGGAGTGGATTTAAGGATACGATAACGCGTGAGATTCCCGCTCAGTTTTTCCGCGTACGACTTTGGACAGCGGAGGACGTCGTCCGCGAATTGCTGGACGTATATGAACAGCTAGCGGGATCTATCCGTGCCGAAATTCCGCTCAAGCGAATCTGGGTTGTTGCGGAGAGTGAGGATTCGGAATAGGCCAATGGTTGACGTCCAACGATTATGAAGACCTATCACCCTGCAAAGAAAAGAACCTCGGTATCCGTCGGACAGTCGGTGCGCATTGTCCGCGAACTGCAAGAACTAAGCCAAAACGATTTGTCGGAGCTAACAGGGATTCCGCAAGCAACGATTTCCGCGATTGAAAACGACTGCGTGCGATTGGGGGTCGAGCGGGCGAAAGTATTGGCGGAAGCACTTAAGTGCCATCCCGGCGTACTGGTATTTCCGGGATGGGAACTGCCGCACGATGCCGTGGCTTAGTGTTTAGGAACTCGGCGGTAATGCAATGCAACTTAATGCACAGACTCTGACGCAGCAGTTGGAGCTTGCTGACACTTTGTTGGCCGGGAGAAATCGGATGCTCGAGCCGCAAGACTTGCCGGGCAGATATGGGCGCGTGGTGCGGGCGCTGGATCAGGTGTTGAGCGCTTGCGATTGCGAAGCCGTGGTGGGCGGTGGCTGGGCGGTCTGGCGGCACGGATATGTGGGGCGCGTGACGCAGGATGTTGATATCGCTCTTCCTAAAACAAGTGTCAACGACTTTCTGCGAACGGCATCAGTCAGCGGATTCGAGGTAGTGAAGCAGCCAGAGGGCAGTTGGCCGAAGCTGCTGCATCGGGAAACGGGAATCGAGGTGGATATTTTGCCGGAAGGTGGCCGGCCGGGCACGGCATCTCGTCCTGCGCCGACGACCATCCCGCATCCCAACCAGATGGGCGCGACTCGCGGCGTACTGAAGTATATTTCACTTCCGTTTCTCGTCGAGCTGAAGCTTGCGGCTGGGCGACTGCGCGATGAGGCTGATGTCGTGGAGCTAGCGCGTGAGAACCGCGATCGGATTGACGAGCTGCGCCGCCACTTGCAGGCGGCCCATCCACAATATGTTAGCCGCTTTGAGGAAATACTTACGCAAGTAGACGATTCCGGCTGCGGATAGGGTCAGATGTATCGGCGCTGACAGCGGCAGACTTGCTTTGCAGCGTTCGTCCGAACGGCTTGGTATTATCTAGCGATAAGACATTCGGACAACGATTGCCGATATCATGGAGGAGACCAATGAGCGAGTATCAGTACATAGAGTTTCGCGCGATCGACGGCCCGGTGAGCGAAAAGAATCTGGCGTATATGGAGCGGCAATCGTCGCGTGCCGAAATCACTCCCTGGTCGTTTGTCAACGAGTACCATTATAGCGATTTTCGTGGAAACGCCATCGAGATGTTGCGCCGCGGGTATGATATTCACCTGCACTACGCGAATTTCGGAATTCGCTCGCTGTATTTCCGATTGCCTCAAGGTTTGCCGGATAGCAAAGCGGCCAAACCGTACCTTGAGGGTGAGTCGATTCGTTTTGTGAAAGACCGCGACGGAAGTGGAGGGACGCTCGTGATCGAGCCGAGCCACGAGCCGGGCGATCTTGAGGACTTGTGGGACCTCGGTGACGTTCTGGATCGGCTTGTGCCGTTACGGGCCGAGATTCTGGACGGTGATCTGCGACCATTGTACCTGGCGCGCCTCGCGGTAAGCTGCGACATCGATCACGATCCGGCGGAGGAAACCGAAGGGCCGGTGCCCGCCGGGATGGGGCAACTTACGAAGGCCCAGCGGGCGCTGGCCGAGTTCTATGAAATCAGCGACGCCTTGATTACCGCCGCGGCGCGGCAGGCCGCTCCGTTGGCGCGGAAGGACGACCCGCATACTGGAATTGCCGAGTGGGTCGGTCGCCAATCGGAAGACGTTAAGAACAAGTGGCTCACGGAGCTTGTGGAAAGTTCCGATTCGAAGTTGCGAACGACGATCTTGGCGAAATTCAGGAAGGACCGCCCGGCCGCTTCGTGGCCTACGACTCGGGCGGACCGGACGGTCGCGGAGCTTCAGGCTGCGGCTGAGGAGATTCAGCAGGCCAGGAACAAGAAGTCGGCCGAGGAGCGCGTCCGCAAGCGGAACCAGGAGCTCGCCCAAATGGCGGCCGACCCGACGCCGTATCTTAAAAAGACCGAACAGCTCGTCGCGGAGCGTTCGACCAATGCCTACGCGCAGGCTAGCCAAGTGCTTGCCGATTTGCGAGAGGCACTGGCAGAGACGGGGCGGTCCGCAATTGCCGAAAAACAGGCTCAGAAGTTGAAACAGATGAATCCCACATTGCGGCATTTGACGGCCGCGCTCCGCCGTCAAGGATTCGTGCCGAAATAGGAAGATGGAAGCACCTACGCCGTTAGCCCTTTTTTGCGAAGCAACCGCAGATAAACGCGGATAAACGCAGATTGTTTGCAATTGATGATGAAGGAGCGACTCAAGAATAACTTCCCATATTCAGAATAACCATGGAGACACGGAGGACACGGAGGAAGCAAATTGGGAGTGGAGAATGGAGAGTGGGGAATGAAAACTCCTCATTCCCCACTCTCCATTCCCCACTCGAATTCTCTGTGCCCTCCGTGTCTCTGTGGTCAAATCCTACCTATCTGCCGAAGTTGTTTTTGAGTCACCCCTTCGTATTGGAAAAGGCGTAGGGTGCCACTCGGAATGGACGGGCTAAAGTTCGTCTCACGATGACGATCACGGCTTTGTCCATGCGCTCATCACGCGCTCGATCCGCTCGTATTTCTCGCGCTCGTTCGGGTTGTTTTTGTCCTGGTGGCGGTAGATGTGGACACCGTCGGCCACGAGGTGAGCTTGCTTCATGACCTCCTCGACGTATTCGGGCGTCGAAGGGCCAAGCCGGCTATGGGCGGTGGCATAGATGTCGACGATGATCGGGAAATCGGCGCCGAAGTATTCTTTGAGTTTTTTTACTTCGGGGCCGACCTGTGTGGCGTCGGCAAAGCCAGCCTTCGTCGACTCGCTGCGATAGGGGAAGAGGATGCCGTCGAGAAATTCGTGGTAGTGTTTCACGAATGCGGGGTTTACCTGCTTGTAGTAAACGCAGGGAACGAAGGCGAACTTGGGATTCTGTTCGTGCTGGGCGGCGAGGATCGAGCGCATGCGTTCTGGCGTGAAGACTTTGAGATTGTGAGCGAAGTCGTCGATGCTCCAAGCGACGAGCGCCGGTTCGCGAATGGAAAGCGCGGCCAGTTCGGCGGCCCACTTCTCGAAATCGAGGCGAAACGGTTCGCTGAATCGTTTTGCTTTTCCGATAGGAGGCGATTCGGATGGCGGCAGAACGGTGACCCAGACACGGATTCCATGCTTTTCGGCGAGCGGCAGGAATGTGTGCAAATCTTCCCAGTCGGTGGCAGCGCCGGCGATCAGGTAGTTGTGCGTGGTTGCGTGCATAGCAACCAAATCGGCGATGAGGCGCTGGGCGTCGATGTGGCCATCGGGTTGGCGCAAGTTCGCGCCGTATGTGCCGTAGGAATGGGTGAGCGATTGGCGGCGGGCAGTTACGGCGTTCTCGTTCTTCTCGGCAGGGGTGGCGTTTGTCGCCGAAACCATCATGACTAGTAGCACATTGAAAGTTAAAGCGGCGTTTGCGAAAGGAGGCATGATTGTTGTTCCAGCACGGGCGTGGCAGAATAATGGGGTGGGAATAGAGGCTATGATAGTTGGTTGAGGGGTAAAGAGCGAGGAGTTGGCAGCGGGAGTTGGGGCTTGAGTATGTGCATGGGGTGTTGCATGGATCGCGCTAAGACGCAAGCGGGTGGGGGGCACTGTGAGGTCGCGATGAGATGGATGATTCGGTTGGTGGCTGGTGTTTGTGGGCTGTTGGTTGCAATTGGTGGGCAGGCGGCGGAGCGGCCTAATATCTTGTGGCTGACGTGCGAGGATACCAGTCCGAACTTGGGATGCTACGGCGACGGTTATGCTGTGACGCCGAATCTGGATGCGCTGGCGGCGAAGGGAATGCGTTATACGAACGCGAACTCGAACGCGCCGGTTTGCGCGGCGGCTCGGACGACGATCATTGCCGGGTTGTATTCGTGCTCGACCGGGGCGGAGCACATGCGGTCGCTGGTGAGTTTTCCGGCGAGCTTTCGGTGGTATCCACAACTTCTGCACGATACGGGGTACTACACGACGAACAACAGCAAGGAAGACTACAACTTCGAAAAGCGCGACCATGTGTGGGACGAATCGAGCGGCCGGGCACATTGGAAGCATCGTGCGGGAGGCCAACCGTTCTTCGCCGTGTTCAACGATACGATCACGCACGAGTCGCAGACTCGCAATGAGATCGAAACGGAAAATCGTATTCACGATCCTGCCCAAGCACGGATTCCGGCCTATCATCCCGATGCGCCGGAAGTACGAAAGGGTTGGGCACAGTACTACGACCGAATCACGATGATGGATCGGCACGCAGGCGAGCGGCTGCGTGAGCTGGAGCAAGCGGGGTTGGCAGACGATACGATCGTGTTCTTCTACGGCGACCACGGCTCGGGCATGCCGCGGAGCAAGCGGTCGGCTTGCAACTCGGGGTTGAATGTGCCGTTCATCGTGTACTTTCCGCCGAAGTGGCGAAAGCTGGCGCCGCAAGAGTATCGCGAGGGCGGGGCATCGGATCGGTTGATCAGTTTTGTCGACTTAGCGCCGACAGTGCTCAGCCTGGTAGGCGTGAAAGCGCCGGAGTGGATGCAGGGCGCGGCGTTTTGCGGAAAGTATGAAGCGCCCGAGCCGGAGTTTAGCTTTGGTTTTCGTGGACGGATGGATGAGCGGTGCGACCTGGTGCGAAGCGTGCGCGATAAGCGGTATATGTACGTGCGGAATTTCATGCCGCATCTTCCCGCCGGGCAGCACAATGCATATATGTTTCAAACGCCGACGACGCGCGTATGGGAGCGAATGTTCAAGCAGGGGAAGCTAAACGCGGCGCAGTCGTTGTTTTGGCAACCGAAGCAGGTGGAAGAACTGTATGACCTGCGATCAGACCGCGATGAAGTGAACAACCTGGCCGAGTCGGATTCGCAGGAAGTGCGCGATCAACTGGTGCGGATGCGAGCGGCGCTCGACCGGTGGGAAGAACGAATTAAGGACGTTGGCTTTTTGCCCGAGTATGAAATTCATTCTCGCTCGCAGGGATCTAGCCCGTACGAAATGGGGCATGATGCGAAGAAGTACGATTTTGATGCGGTGTATGCGGCGGCGAAGTTGGCTAGTTCGATGCAGAATGAAGATTTGTCGAAGATCGTGAAGTTGATGGCGAGCAGCGATTCGGCGGTTCGTTATTGGGGAGCAATCGGTCTGCTGTCGCAGGGGAAGGAGGGGGTGGCCGCAGGGCGGGAGGAACTGGTGGCCGCACTAAGCGACAAGTCGCCGATCGTGCGAATCACGGCGGCGGAAGCGCTGGGCCGGTTTGGCGGTTCGGCGGATCAGGCGGCGGCGATGGGGGTTTTGCTGGGCTATGCCGAGCCCGAGAACGATCCTTACGTGGGGATCGCGGCGTGGAATGCGATCGACCATCTCGATGAGAAGGCCAGGCCGGCGTTGGAAAAAATCCGAGCGATTTCGGTGTCGCCGTTTCCGCCGGCATCGAGGTTGAATGGCCATTTGGTGCGGTTGAAGGAGCAGACGTTGGCTGAGTTGAAATCGGCGGGGAAGTAGTGTCTGCTAGTGGGGAGACCGGCGAGCGTGGCTCGCCGGCTATTGGCCATCTATTAAGTAACTGAGGCTGTCCGGGAATTCAAATATAGGGTGGCACGCTACGCCGTTAACCCTTTTTACAAAGAAACCGCAGATAAACGCAGATTGTTTCCAATCGATGATGAAGTACATGATGGTTTTCGCCCGCCTTCTATCTGTGTTCATCTGCGTTTATCCGCGGTTACTTACGTATTAGAAAAGGGTTAACGGCGTAGCGTGCCACCCAGAATTCTCGGACAGCCTCAAGTAGTTGGTGAGTGGTTCAGGTGTTCGAGGTTTACGGCGAGTTTTTATTATGAGCGTTCGAACTTGCATCGTTTTGTGTGGGGTGATGGTGGCGGGTTCTTATTTTGCCATTCAGAGCGGCGCTAAGCCGGCTGACGGCGAGAGCGCGGAGATCAAGTCGCTCATTGAGAAGGGCGAGTTTTCCAAGGCCGAGAAGCTGCTCAAGGCGCAGATTGCGGACCCAGACGCGCCGGTGACAAGTGAGGCGGCGATTCAACTGGAAGTGCTGGGTCGCATGCGATACGACTATGAGCTTGAAGCCAAGGATGTGCTTGCGCAGATTCAGCAGTTTGTTCCGAATGCAACGCAGGCGGATGTGGATCGCTGGCGAGAGGCTGGCGATTTGCAATCGCGTGTGATTGATGGGGAAGTGCGATATTTTCGTCGTGGCGTGTCTAATCTGTTTCGGTTCAGTGCCGATGCCAGAAAGCGGCGGAAGAGCCCGGTGGACCCGGAGAGGTTCGATACGCGGGCGCTCGTGGAAAAGATCGTGAAGCAGATGGAGTCGTCCGACTCGACCGAGCTGTTTCCGGTCAAGCATCATATTCATTATGAGTTGACGATCAAGCCGGATCATCCGCGCGTGAAGGAGGGGGCCGTTGTGCGGGCGTGGCTGCCGTATCCGCAGGAGTATCGTCAACAGAAGGATGTGAAGCTGATCAGCAGCGAGCCGCCCGTGACGCATGTATCGAGCGCGGACGCGCCGCAGCGAACGATCTATTTCGAGCAGAAAATTACCGATCCAAAGAAACCGGTGCGGATTGTGGCGGATTATGAGTTTTTGACGAGCGCGTATTGTCCGAAGCTCTTGCCGGAAAAGGTCAAACCGTACGATACGAATGGCGAGGTCTATCGGAAGTTTACGGCCGAGCGGCCGCCGCATATTTTATTCACGCCTGAGGTGAAGCAGCTTGCGCAGTCGATTGTCGGCGAGGAGACGAATCCTTTGAAAAAGGGGCTGCTGATTTTTCAGTGGGTTTCGAAAAACATCACTTGGGGCGTCGAGGAGGAATACAGCACGATTCCGAGTCTGTCGGCGAAGGGGCTCAAGGCGCGGCGGGGCGACTGCGGCGTGCAGGGGACGAGCTTCATCACGCTATGCCGCGCGGTGGGAGTGCCGGCCCGGTGGCAATCGGGTTGGCAACTCAAGCCGAATCAATTGAATATGCACGACTGGGCAGAGATGTATGTCGAGCCTTGGGGTTGGCTGCCGGTGGATGCGTCGTGGGGGATGATGAAGAGCAAGGACCCCGCGGTGCGCGATTATTTCTGCGGGCACATCGATCCTTACCGGCTGGTTGTGAACTTGGATTATAGTCGGCCGCTCGATCCGCCGAAGCATAGCTTCCGAAGCGAGCCGATCGACTTTCAGCGCGGCGAGGTGGAGATCGACGGTCACAACTTGTACTACGACGAATGGGACTACAAGTTCCACGTGAAGTCGACGGCGGCGGGAGACCCGGCAGGGAGCTATCAAGCAGATGGTAGTTTCTAGACGACGCGCTGGCTGGCAAGCGGTCGTTATCCAATCGCTTGTGGCTTAGGAACGACTCAAGAATAACTTCCCCATATTCAGAATAACCACGGAGACACGGAGGGCACGGAGAAGAAAGCGAAGAGCGTCTAACAAAATGACTGAAACCGCCAAGAACACAAAGGACGCCAAGCAATTCACTGCTGATTTCTGTCATCCTTGGCGTACTTGGCGAC
>CAZGMU010000065.1:13767-15699 GCA_964526975.1 uncultured Planctomycetaceae bacterium | reverse complement strand
GGGCTCCTGAATGCATTGCATCTCAACGGCTACTCCGTGGTCGACAAATCGCCCGACTATGTGGTCGTCGGCGAGGGGCGCACGCTGAGCTTCGAGATGCTCGAACATGCCGTGCAAATGGTCAGCAGCGGCGCCAAGCTCATCGCGACCAATCTCGACCCGAACTGCCCCACGCAATCGGGCATTCGGCCGGGCTGCGGAGCGATCGTATCGCTCATCGAGCAGGCCACGGGCATCAAAGCGTTCAGCGTCGGTAAGCCCAGCCCGGTCATGATGCGAGTTGCTCGCAAAGAGTTAGGGATGGCCACCAGCGAAACCATCATGATCGGCGACACGATGGAGACCGACATCCTCGGAGGCGTGCAAATGGGTTATCGCACGATCCTGGTGCTCACGGGCAGCACCCGGCGCGAAGATCTCGGGAAATACGCCTACCAGCCCGACATGATCGTCGATTCGATCGCCGATTTGTGTGACCCCGACCAGCTCCTGCACAACGTGCTCCCGACAATGAACCGCGAAGACGATACGCCGCACGATATTCGCGAGTGGGTGGCGACTCATTCGTGAGACGCGTTACGGATGCCCCAGCACTAAACTGATGATAAGGAATTGAACCACGAAGAACACGAAGATCACGGAGAAGAAAGAATAAGCAGTCTTTTATGCAGCCACTTCCCATACGCTTCGTGTCCTCCGTGGTTCTATTCATTCTCACTTTGCGCCTTAGCGCCTCTGCGTGAGGTCTTTTTAAGGTTAGCGGCGTAGGGTGGCACGCCCTGAGTCTTCGAAGGGCGTGGAGTTGTGTGGTTCGGAAAACCACGCTCTTCCCAAAGCGTCAGGGCGTGCCACCCGGAATTCCCGGATACCCTCATCTATTTAAAAAAGAGGTAGCTGTGGCTCGCTGGGCGGGGGCTGGGTGCCCAAGTGCATATAGGCCTGGGTCGTCAACTTTCGGCCACGCGGCGTACGGACGACTAGCTCTGAGCGGAGCAAGAAGGGCTCGACTTCATCGACCAGCGTATCGAGTGCCGCGTTCATCGTATGGGCGATAGCCTCGACGCCGGCTGGGCCGCCATGGAATACTCGTGCGATGGTTTCGAGGTAGCGACGATCCTGGCCATCCAGGCCAAGCTCGTCGATTTCCAGCTTGTGGAGTGCTATTTCGGCGATTTTCAGGTCGACATGCCCCGTCGCCTTGCTTGTGGAATAGTCGCGCACCCAACGCAAGCGATTGTTGGCGATTCGTGGCGTGCCACGGCTGCACAGAGCGATCTTCTCGGCAGCCTCGTCCTCGATTTCCACCTGTAGCTTGGCGGCGTTGCGGCAAACGATCTCGGTCAATTCTTCAATACTGTAGAAATCCAAGTGCTCTCGGATCTGAAACCGATCGCGAAGCGGGGCGGAAAGCAGCCCGCTCCGCGTGGTCGCGCCGATCATTGTGAATGGCCGGAGCTTCATATTCACGGTGCGCGCTCCGGCCCCCTCGCCGAGCGTGATATCGACCCGGAAGTCCTCCATCGCGGGATACATGAACTCCTCGACCGCCTTGGGAAGCCGATGGATTTCGTCGATGAAAAGAACTGAGCCGGCCTCGGCATTGGTGAGGTAGGGGAGCAGGTCCTTCGGAGCCGCCAGCGCCGCTCCACTGGCGATCTGTAGCGCGACGCCCAGGTCGCGGGGAATGCAGGTGGCAAAGGTGGTCTTTCCCAAGCCTGGCGGACCATCCAGCAGAATATGCCCCAAGGGTTCGTTCCGCTTTCGAGCCGCATCGACAGCGATTCCCAGCCGCTCGGCCACCTTTTGCTGGCCAACCATCTCGTTCATGTGACGGGGCCGCAGCGCGGGCTCATCCGCGTGCAGACGAGAAATTAATTCCGATACAGGCGAACTCGGCAGCTCGGGCTCGGGCACGTCGTCGGCGGTGTAGAT
>CAZGMU010000065.1:10686-13757 GCA_964526975.1 uncultured Planctomycetaceae bacterium | reverse complement strand
GGCATAGGGGGGCACCTGAGGCACGCACAATTCATGCGCAGGCTCTGAACACCTGTATCTGACAGGCCACTATATCAGATGTCCGCTGGCTGAGAAAACGCGAGAAATTCGTGGACGCCTGTCTTTATCTTACGATACCAACTGGCGGTTGCGACGACGAATACTGGCGGGAACCGCGGCTTCATGCTCTTGGTCCACGCGATCCAAGAAGCTGCTCAACGCGGAATAATAGGCCGGCGGTGGGGTATCATTGTGCCGGGCGTACGGGATTTCGTGAAAGTGCTTGCTTTTGCTGGGCGAGGTCGCAAATAACTTTTGGGCTAGTTTCAGCGGCACGATCTCGTCTCCCGTTCCATGGCATTGGAACAGCGGGCCGTGGTACTTCTGCACCCGCTTGAGCGAGTTATAGCGGTTGCTCATGACAAGCCGCACAGGGAGCCAAGGATATAAGCTAGCTGCGGTGTCTGTCATTCTCGAAAACGTGGCTTCGAGCACCAGAGCACGAGCGCCTTGCTCCGCGGCCGAGGCAACCGCCACGCCTCCACCGATCGAACGACCAATCAGCACAATGTCGTCCAGATTCACACTTTCGCGTTCGGCCAGCCAGCGTTGAGCCGCCATGCCGTCGGCCACGCAGCCCCGCTCGGTCGGTTTGCCGCGACTACGGCCGTACCCTCGATAATCGTAAACGAAAACGGTCGCAGACAAATGCGACTGCAAACGGAAGACCAAGTTGGCCAGATCAGCCACATGCTCGCCGTTGCCGTGCGAGTAAACGACCAGGCGCTTGGCGTCTGGGTTGGGAATATACCAGCCATGCAGCTTCGTGTTATCCGCAGATCGGAACCACACGTTTTGTGGACGCAGCCACTTGGGCCGCCAATCTCCACGTTCGCGCGCAGGCCTTGGATACACCAGCGAACGCTCAATCAACTTGATCAGCATAGGTTGGGGGTCCAAAGGACCGTCAGTTAATAATCGCTACGAAGTGGAAATGCTAGTCTACGGGTTCGGAGAGCTAGGGAATCTTTATCGAAGCGGAAAGGTGGGCAAACCACAGGATAGCTAGCACTTCAGACGAGTGGAAGTCTCTAAATGTCTGAAACGCGAACACCTGGGAGAACGGTAAAGTCGGACGTGGCGGGGCGGGTGTGGCTTCAAAGTGAATACAAACCCGCTAGTCCAACCGGAAGGATAGGCGAAATTCGGCCTGGAAAGCACGAATAACGCCCCTAACTTCATTATCGACGCTTTGACGAGCGTCCAGCCATTGTACCCGCGAAACTAGGGGCAAGTCAGGCCATCTTTAAGCCTAGTTTGTGGAATAGACCGAATTCTCTCAGAAAAGCAATAAAATAGGCAGACAGGGGGTTTAGGGAAGCTTTCTTACTTGGCCGGCGTTCTGCAGAAAGGCCGCCAATTCGTCGTAGAGCTGCCGGGGGACCGGGCTATTGTGCCCAAGCCCAGGAAGCTCAATCCAGCGCTTGGCCGGTCCCGGCGCAGTATCGAACAACCGCCGCGCCAGTTCGATAGGGATAAGTTGATCGTCCGTGCCGTGGCTTTGCAGCAATGGGCCACTGTACTTCTTGATGCGCTCGACGTTGTCGTAACGATTCCTCATCAGCCAACGCACCGGCAACCACGGATAATGGGCCGCCGCGACGTCGGGCATCGTGGGAAACGCGTTCTCAAGAACAAGCGCTCGGGCTCCATTTTGAGCGGCTAGAGCAACAGCAACAGCGCTGCCCAGCGACCGCCCCATGAGCACGATGTCATCGGGCTGAGTTTGAGTACGCTTGGCTAGCCAATGCTGGGCCGCGCTTCCATCGGCAATGCAGCCTGCTTCGTTCGGCCTGCCTTCACTTTGACCATAACCTCGGTAGTCGAAGATGAATACCGACGCCTGGAGTCGTTCAGCCAGCTGGGCTGCCCACTCACCGTTAGACGAAATGTCTTCCCCATTGCCATGGCAATACAGGATCGCAAACTTAGAGGCAGCGTGCGGGATGAACCAGCCATGCAGTTTGGTGCCATCGGCCGACGCAAAGCGAACGTCTTCGTATTGAAACGACTTGGGTTGCCAATCACCCTGTTCTCGTGCCGGAATCGGATAAACGAGATTTGTTTCGAAGAACGCCATGCCGAGAAGGATTGCCAGGTACGCCAAGATCGCCACGCGAGCTATTCTCCATAGCAAGCGGCGGCGGTTTGGCTCAAGGTTCGGAGGGGAAGGGGCCGTCATCAATTCCGCCAGGTTAGGGCGCTACGTTACTACGGTCGGGCAAACGTCTTTTTTTGCGCTGGCGCACTGCTGAACGACCTCGCCCAAAAACAGCTGCAACGAACGCCAGCCAAATCGTCGTGGGTTCTGGGATGGTAGCGGCAATCGTTTGGCCACTCCCACGGGAGGTGCCAAAGTTGGCGCGCCAGTCGAGGTAGCCTTGGATGTTGGCGCTATCTGTCTTGCGCCACACGATGTAATCGGCCGCGTCGACGATGCCATCAGCATTGTGGTCACCCGGGATCGGAGCAGCGACGAGGGTAAGGACGACATCGTTCCCCGTGCCGCCGATGTAGCTGATGTTGACGGTGCCGTTGAAGCCGGTGCCAAGGATGACTGCTCCTTCGGCATACAAGCTATTGGTGGCCTCTTTTTCGAAAAAACCATGGATGAGGTCGGCGGATCGGTTATCGATGAGTGTCAGGACCTGGTTGGTGTTAAGCGCGGAGAGGTCGAGTTCAAGCGCAACGCCATCGCCGGTGAGCGTCGCTCCGGCCCCGGTGTTAGCGGCCAGTTCCGATGCACTTTGGAGGCGAACGCGATTCGAGGTGAGTATGCCAGTTCCAGTAACGACAATCGGCGTGATGCCGGCCACATCTGCTTGCCAGCGAATGGTTTCTCGCATGCCGCTTGCGCCGCCGGCGACGTTGTCGAGCTGGCCAATTTGAAAGCTGGCCTGGCTGCCGATCAGTTCCAGGCGGCCATGGGAGCCGGTGTTGGTGTCGTCGGCGATGATCATCTCGGCACCGTGCGAAACCGCGGCGCTGCCAGAAACGCGGAGCGTGCCGGT
>CAZGMU010000065.1:692-10676 GCA_964526975.1 uncultured Planctomycetaceae bacterium | reverse complement strand
GCCACTACGAGCAATTTGGAAAGGGGCTACGCCATCGGTTCCAGTGGCGAGTGTGCCGCCACTAATGTTGTAGAGAGCGCTGCCGGTGCTGCCGCCGCCGATGCGGACGAGGGCATCGGAGGTGACGGCGCCGCCGGTTTGGATCACGGTGCCGTGGCCGTTTTCGCCGATGATCAACTCGGCCTGATTGGAACTGGTGCGAAGTTCGATTCGGCCATCACTACGAATGCGAAGCGTGCCATTACCACCCCCTCGGCCGACGATGAGATCGTCGTTTGATTCGATGGCGGCGGAACCGACCGCGCCGACGTCGTTACCAACGTTGAGCGTGCCGGTGGCGTTGTTATCGCCGACGAGGACCTGGCGGAACTGCGTACCGGCGAACCCGCCGCTTGGTCGGAAAATACCGCCATCGAGGTTGTACGTGCCGGTGCTGCCCGAGTCGACGCCGATGCCGATGAACCGGAGGTTGCCGGCAGTGTTGCCGGCGATGACGACGCCACCCGCTTGGTTGAACGTGCCGGTACCACTTTGTCCGACTCGTAAACGGCCTTGGACTTCGAGCGTGCCGCTGCCGTTCCAGTTCATCGTGCCAGTTTGTCCGCCTTCGCCGATGTAAAGGTCACCGGAGCTTTCGGTGGTGCTGCTGACCACGAGTCCCATCGCGCCGCTCGCGGTGAGTGTTCCATTACCGTTGCGCCCGGCGATGATCGAATTGGCCTGATTCGTGCCGATTCGCAACGAGCCGATCGTGCGTGTCGCGCTGCCGCTGACGGTGGCGTTGCCGTTGTAACCGATCAGGAGGTTTTGAGTGCCATTGTTGTAGACGTTGCTCCAGGGGCTAGCGGGTGAATCGCCGATGCCACCGCTGCCGTTGCCGGTAGCGAAGCCATCGGAAACCGCCGTGGGAACGCCGGTGTTGTTATTCCAGACGAGCGCCGAGCCGGGCCAGACGCTTTTGAGGTCGAGGACTGCCAGTAGCGGATGGTGATCCGAAGCGACGTTAGTTGTCGCATTGATGATGAATTGCCCGGCAGTGGTGACGGTCCACTGAGAACTCGAACGATAGAACACGTAATCGATCTGGTTGTTGCGGTTTTTGCCGGAGTTGCTAATGTTCGTGGCGTCGAGCCATTGATTGTCGATGATATTGAACGCCGTCGAACCGGGATTGAAATTCATATCGCCGGCGAGGATCGAGGGCATCGAAGACGACGAAACCAGGTTGTTGATGAAAGTCGCGGATTGTTGCCGTCCAGCCGGGCTGTCGTGTGCCAGATGCGTGGCGAACAGGTTAAATTCCGTGGTGACCGGGTTCAAGTCGAACGATAAACCAAGCTGGGAAACGACGCGGGCTTCCGTGTTGTCTGGGTTCGGCAAGGCGAAGTCTTGGGTGCTGACGATGCTGATGCCCTGGCGAATGAGGATGCCGTTGCCGTAGGCGCCACCATTGAGATTGCGGGCTTTGCCGAAATAGCTTTGCATGCCGGTTAGCTCGCCGAGACGGGCGACCTGGTTAACGCTGTTGCTGCGTGGGACGCCATTGTCGACTTCTTGAAGCGTGACAATGTCCGGCTTGGCTGCGCTGATCACGCTGGCAATGCGGCTGAGATTGAGTGCATCATCTTGACCGACACCATGATGGATATTGTACGTAAGAACGCGCAGCGTGCCTGGTTGCGCTGGCGTCGTGATCAGCAGGCAGGCCGCGGTGAGTAGAGCGGTATTAAGAGCGAGTTTGGCGATCATGTTCTGCGGTATTTCTCCATCATAATCGCCAGCGGCTTCCGCTGCCGGGTATCTGCCGTTTTTGTGCTGAGTTGCTTGAAATCGACAATCAGGCTCCCTGGGCTTTTTCGTAGACGGCATGGAGCAAGGAATCGACGTCTTTGTATTTTGTTTTCTTTTCGAGCGCGCTGTCGAGCAGCCGGCGGGCTTCGGCATCGGTGTGGCCGAGTGCGCGGAGGATTTCGAACGTCTCGGTCAGAATGTCTCGCTCGATATCGGCGGCCGGGGCCATTTCGCGAGCCACGAGCAGAGCGAACTTCGGCACCTTTCGCCGCAGCTTCGCGATGATCCGATCGGCCGTGGCTGGGCCAATGCCTGGGAGAGTCGCCAAGCCCTTTGCATCCTGTTGTTCGATCATATCGGCCACTTCCTGGACAGGTCGAACCATCGCACGGAGCGCTTTTTTGACGCCGACGCCGTCGACTTCGCAGATCAACTCGAAGAACTCCCGCTCGATCGGACTTAGGAAGCCGACGAGTCGCGGAATGAGGCGGCCTTGCATCGCGTTGCCTTCCAGATACTCGATCGTGTGGAGGCTGATTTCGCGATGGAGCTTGTCTTGCAGATTTCGGCGAGCGAACTCGGGAATCAGAATCTCATACTCCAACGCGCCAACGGCCAGCGTAAGCGTATCGACGGCGAGAGCGACTGGGATACCGGTGATTTTGGTGATCATGTAGCGAGGTGACCGGGCGAAGTAATTGTGGCGCTATGTTCGAGACGCATTGTTGCAATCGCACACGCAAGGCGGTTATTCAATGCACGCGAGCCTAGCAAATTTGGGAAGCGAGTTCTACGGCCGCGCGTGAGGCATATCAAGCTCATGATAGTCGTGCTACGGCTTGGCTGATTTTATTAATCGAGAAAAATGCTATTGACCATTGCAGAAATGAGGCTTAATCTGACCAAAGACAGACCGTCTGTCTTTATTTAGCTCGGGACTCGAAACCATGAACATCGAACAAGTTACCGACGGAGAGCTCTCGATCCTGGAGGTGATTTGGGAGAAAGAGAACCCAACCAGCCGAGATATCGCCGACGCGATCTATGACGAGGTTTCCGATTCGAAGATGGCCTCTGTGCAAAAGTTGCTGGAAAGGCTGGAAGTTAAGGGGTGCGTGCAGCGTGATCGCCACGAGCGGGCTCACCGGTTTCGTGCGCTCGTGAGCCGAGAGGACTTTTTGCAGGATCGTTTGCGGGCGCTCGCGGATCGATTGTGTGACGGCGCGCTCGCACCGCTCGTGACCACTTTGCTTCGCACGAAGGAGCTTTCCAAGAAGAATCGGGACGAGCTTCGTCAGCTGATCGACGAATTGTGGCCCGGCAAGAAATAAACATTTCGGCAACCGTCTTATCGCGAGACAGATATGAACCATTTCTGGGAAGTTATCGCCAGTAACGCTTTAGTTGCCACGGGGTTGGCACTTGGCGTCGCGCTATTGAGTCGTGTGTGGAAGAACACGGCGGCCATTCATCTATTGTGGGTCATCGTGCTGTTTAAGTTCTTCACGCCGCCGATCGTGACGGCCCAACTTCCTTTTGCGGCGAATTGGTTATCGTCGGCAACTCATACGGAATTGTTGGACAGGCCGGCGGTTTCGCTTGCGTTCGAGTCGTCGAAACAGGCTGCTACACGCCTAGCTGCGAACACAGACGATTCTGCCGAGACTAACAGCGCTGTTAATCGCGAGCGGTATATATCGCCGGTTCTCGGTGATGGGAAACCATGGTCTCTTACAGCGATCCTCGCCACCATTTGGATATTGGGAAGCGTGTGCATTGCCACAAGTTACACGATCCGTGTTCGCCGCTTTGCGCGACTTTTACAAGATGTGGATCAACCATCAAGGGATATCTCCACGACGGTCGATCGACTAGCCGGCCAGCTCGGACTGCGGCGTGTGCCGAGCGTCGTAATGACGCCTTCCGTGGTGCCGCCGCTCGTGTGGTGTGTTGGTTTGCGGCCTCGTTTGATTTTGCCTGCCAGGCTCTTTGACCGACTGAGTGAAACTTCTCAAGCAGCCATTCTCGCGCATGAGCTAACACACGTGCGTCGCGGCGACTATCTGGTCCGTTTTCTAGAGCTTGCTGCGACAACGCTATTTTGGTGGCACCCGGTGGTGTGGTGGGCGTGTGCCCAATTGCACGACTTGGAGGAGCAGTGCTGCGACCGCCGTGCGTTGGAACTGGTGCCAGACGAAGCGCGGACGTATGCGGCGGCGCTCGTTGAGACATTGGAGTTTCTGTCCGAACAACCTCGCGTGTTGGTGCCGCTACCGACCGCGATCTATTCTGCCGGATCACTTTCCAGGAGGATTCGTATGCTCGCTCAAAACCGTGTCAGTCAGTTGCACGTTGGTAGTGCCGTATTGGTTGCGATGATTGCGGCGCTGCCGCTTGTCGTTGCGTTTGCCGGAGAGACCTCAAAGGCAGAGCAGGGGGCGGGGAAAGAAGCGGCGAATGTCGGCGACTCGATGGCGGCAGCTGTTTTGAGTGGCCGCGTCACCAATAAGGCTGGTGAGCCGTTGGCAGGGGCCCGGGTGCGAGTGGCGATTCCCGGCACGGATATGCGGTTCTTGGATGAACGCCCAAAGCTCAAAAAGCTGGAGGCGATTGCCGACGGAGACGGGAACTATCGGCTGGAGATCACCGGCATCACGAAGCCCACGAAGATCTCGATCGATGCGATGAAGCCGGGGTACCGCAAGCTGGCAGGAACGCTGATGTCTGGCGGCGATCAGAAGAACATCGAAGTTGCGCCGGGAGCCAAGGCCCAGGCGTCGCTCACGCTGATGCCGTCGCTCTACGTGAAAGGCGTGGTGGTCGACAAGCAAGGCAAGCCAGTGGCCGGCGTTGAGGTGGCGGCAAACGCGAATTGGAAAAAGGCCTCGGGAGGCATCGAGCGAACTGTTACGAACGCGGACGGCTCGTTCGAACTCTTCAACTATCCGACCGAAGTGCCCAATGATAAAGATGGCAAAGCCAAGGGAACGGTCGGTTTTCTCCATCCCAGCTATCTCATGGGTGAGATCGACAATATTTACGCGCATAGCGAAGGCGAACGCGAAAGACAGCGGATCGTGTTGCACTCGGGAACGAAGATCGCGGGCACGGTCGTCGATACGGATGGAAAGCCGGTCGCTGGGGTGATGGTCGTGGTGGGCTCTCACGACGGCTTCAGCCGCAAGGCTCAGTTAACGGACGCCAACGGCAACTTCAACCTGCAGGGACTTAAAGCGGGCAAGACCAACCTTCGCGCCCACGCGCTAAACCTCAAGCAGAAGCTCGAGTTGCCGATTGATCTGATCGCTGACATGAGCAACCTGGAGGTTCGTTTGAAACCGGTGAGGCTGTCGGCCGAGCCGAAGTCGTTTGATGTTCTGGGCATGCAACTGACCGACAATTCGCCGGAACTACAGGGGGTGTACGATCTGTACGATCCGTGCGGCGCTTTGATTCTCAATCCTGGCAAAGACTCAAAGCGATTCAAGATCGGTGAACTGGCGGAGGGATACACGTTCTGGATGGCCGGCGATGAGCGAGTCAACAACGTACGCGAGTTCATTCGCGGAATCCTTGCGGAAGTGGACAAGCAGACTGGTGACACGTACTCGGTTCGCGTCGTCTACAACTTCGACCGGCCCGAAATGGCCGGCAGTAACACGCAGTATATGAAGCTCACGAAGAGCGATGTGGAGCAATTGAAGAGCGTGTTGTCGGAGGTGACGGAGAAGTAGCCACGGAGGGCAGTGTGGCAAAGCTGCGCCCTATCCTCAACGGGGAGGCGCCGGCAAGGCGAGAACGTTCGCCGAGTCAGCCTCTTGCAGCCAGGCGTGGCGATTGAGGAGCGTTAGGGTTTCTTGAAACTCTTGTCGGTCTGCCAGGGCGCGAAACTGCGGATCGCTGACGACCTGATTGAAGCGGGCTTGCGTGTTCCGGAGATTTTGCATGGCCTGCGGCGTGTCGGCGCCGATGTCTGCCGGCAACGCCAGGTGTTGTTGCCACGCGGGGTCGAGGATATCGAGGAGGCGAGCATGAGCGGTCGCCAACTGTCGGCACACGCGTTCATGATCGGCATGGGGAACGGGGATAGGCGCAGTTACATTTGTGGCGGACTGCGCGTTTAGAATGCTCAGGAAATGGGTCGCCGCGGCAGGGACGTGACCTTGCGGGCGCGCGGCGGTTTGGCCGTAGAACGTGGTGGTTGCACGCGAGTCTGGTTGAATGACGGCCCCATCGATCGCGACGCCAGCAAACAATCCGCGACTTCGCGAATAGGACAGGATTTCGGCACGAAGTTGAGCATCGGTCGCGGCCGTGGTGCTTCGCCCCACGGGGCCCGCGGCAACTCCCGCGTTGGCGCCGACCGTGAACCGGCCCCGCATCATTTCGTCGATACGCGTGCGATTGCGAAAAACGAGGACGAGATCAGTCGATTGCAATCCGGCTTGAAAGCCGACGTTGCCGCCGGACATGGTGACGAAAACGGGATTGGTCCAAGCTCCGTTGGCATCGCGAGCGACAGCGATGCCACGGCCATGCTTGACGCCGACGATAAATCCGCCACGGATCATTCCCGGAACAATCACCAGCCCTTGCGCTTCGGCTAGCAACGAACGAGGGATTCCTTTGGCAGGAATCGCCATGATTTCCTGCAGCACGAGCCCGGCTTCGGTGATGATTTGCCGCTCGGTGGTTTGCGCACTGGCTGTGGTTGAAGCCAGCAAAATGAGAGCAGTTAGCGCGACTCGGCGAAGTAACATAGGAATGTTCATCATAGTTTTTTGTTGCGAAATGAGAGTATATAGCCGACCCATCCTGGGTCGGTTGGGTCAACTAATCGAAAAGACATGACTAAGCAGGAGTGTTCTAAACCGAATCACCGGCCCAACCGACCCAGGATGGGTCGGCTATATATCCTTATGCGAGGCGTTTTGGATGGCGTTTTTCGGCCGGTGGTTTCTCATTTGATTATCTGTGTTTCGTGGCGGTTCAAGTAACAGTTGCACATCGCGATGGCGAGCGCGTCCGCAACGTCGGGCGGCTCGGGAAGCGTGGGCAGGTTCAATTCGCGGCGGACCGCTTCTTGCATTTGCCACTTGGCGGCGTGGCCGTTGCCGGTGATTGTTTTTTTGATTTGTGTGGCCGGGTAATTGACGACCGGGATGCCGGCCTCGGCGGCGGCGAGGACAATCACGCCGCGCGCATGGCCCATGAGGATCGCGGTCGTCGGCCGGTCGTAGTGGGAATACAACTCTTCGATCGCGAGCGCCTCGGGCTTGAGCGTGGCGACGATGTCGGCGACGCCGTCGTGGATTTCTTTCACGCGTTCGCTCAGGGAGCCGCTTGATTTGCCGCGAACGACGCCCGCCTCGACCAATCGCGGCTGGCCGGCGACGAAATCGAGCACACCGTAGCCGGTGGTGTTGAGGCCGGGGTCGATGCCGAGGATACGCATGGGAAGCTTTCGATGATCACTGGCGAATGCCGTCGATGAGCTGGCCCCCATAGGTTACCGGCGAAATCCGGGGTGAGCCTAGGCCAGATGAGCTCGATGCGATGGTGATAGTGTAGGACGCGTTTCGATCGAACTCGAAATAGTTGGCCTGCAGAACGACGTCGCGACGTCCGCGCAGGAACTGGCCGATCGACCAGGGCGCTAAATTGCCATTGGCTGCAAATGCCCAACGACGATCGACCCAATCGGCCAGAAATCGATCATCTGGCTCTCTGAAAAAGCGGTCTGCTTTCGCATATTCCTGAGCGGACACGGCATTCAAAAATCGTAATGCCGTCCAGGCTGGGGTCCCGATCCATACGCAAAAGACGGCCAGGATGGTCGTCAGGATGAATAGCGTGCGTAGAGAAAAACGCGGGGGCATGTGGTTGTACATCCGACGCTCCTACAGCTGCTTGAGCAGTCGCTCGTACGTCTTGTGCTTACCGATCCAAAACCAGACGATATCGTCGTCGTTTATCGCACCGACAGCACGATAGTCGTCATTAATACGCGCCGAATAGATTGGACGCGTCTGATGAACTTTCTTGAATTGCAAACTGCGATGGCTTGGATCAGAACGAAATCGTCGATAGGCGGCTCGAGCTCGGACCTGAATGCTTTTAGGGAGCCTGGAAAGTGCTTCACGAAACGACGCTGTTGTGTGGGACTTCATAAATTGTCTGGATCGAGCGGCAGCGTCTTGCCTGCTTTATGTTCGGCAATCGCTTCGTCAGCCATTCTCGCCAATATGTCTTGCGATTGAGCAAACAGTTCGTTCCAGCGTTGTTCTGATCGAAGTTCCTCCAACATCCAGGCAGCAAAGGCGTTTTGCTCGTCGACCGGCAATTGTGAAATCTCATCGAAGGCTTTTTGTAGTAGCTCGGTCATGGTCGTGCCGTTACTTGTGTGGGTTTTGTTGCTATCTATTAGTTATTGTAGCAGGCAACAAAAGCCGCAGGAGTGGATTAGACTTGCGTCCATTCCGTGCCTCCTGCGCGATCTTCGAGCGTGATACCGATAGCGGTGAGGCCGTTGCGGATGGTGTCGCCGGTGGCGAAGTCTTTGGCGGCGCGGGCGTCGGCACGAAGTTGAATGAGCAGCTTCATTACGGCGTCGGTCAAATTAGCCCCCGGCGAGTCGCCGGGGGCTAAATGAGGAGCAGTCCATTCGGTGCCGCCGGCACGGTCTTCGAGCGTGATGCCGGTGGGGGCGAGGCCGTCGCGGATTTTATCGGCGACGGCGAAGTTTTTGTTTTTGCGGGCGGTTGCGCGCAGTTCGATGACCAGCGGCATGAGCTTAGCGACGAGCTCATCGGAACCACCGGCTGCCGCTGGTGGCTGGAGGAAAATGCCCAGGATACCACCTAGCTCTTTGAGTGTTGTCAAAAGAGACGTGAACTTGGCGACGGCGGCGCCGTCGGTTTTGCCTTGGGCTTCGAGGTCGGCGTCGTCGCAGAATTTGTTGGCAATCTTGGCGAGTTCGAATAGTTCGCCGATGGCGCCGCCGGTGTTGAAGTCGTCGTCCATGGCGGTGATGAATTTGGTGCGGCAGGCGGCGGCGGCTTTTAGTTCGGCGTCGTTCGCGGCCGCTGAAGCGGCCTCGCCGGCTTCTCGGGTTGTGGGGGGGGTAATCGCGTAGAAATCTTTGCCGGTTACGCGGGTGTAGCGTTTGAAGAGGCGGTAGAAGGCTTCGAGGCCGATACCGGCTTCTTCGATGGCGGGCTCGTTGAAGAGGACGGTGCTGCGATAGTGGGTGCGGAGGAGAAAGAAGCGGATGCGCTCGCCACCCTGGCGTTTGATGAGATCGGCAAGGCCGCCAGCGCCTTTGGAGCGGCTCATTTTGCCGGCGGCGTCGCCGCCGCCGATTTTGTCGGAGCCGGTGCCGGCGCGGAGGAGGCCGTTGTGGGCCCAGTAGGTGACCATCGGCTTGTTATGGCAGCATTCGCTTTGAGCGATTTCGTTTTCGTGATGAGGGAAGATCAAATCGAGACCGCCGCCGTGGATGTCGAATGTCTCGCCGAGGAGTTTCTTGCTCATTGCGGAGCATTCGATGTGCCAGCCCGGCCGGCCGTTGCCCCAGGGGCTTTCCCACGAGGGTTCGCCAGCCTTGGCGGCCTTCCACAACGCAAAGTCAGCCGGGTGGCGCTTGCGCTCGCCGGTCGAGCCGCCTTCGCCTTGCATCGATTCGATCGAGCGATTCGACAATTTGCCGTACTCGCGATCCTTGCCAACGTCGAAATAAACGTCGCCATCCGATTCGTAGGCGATGCCTTGCTCGACGAGCGACTCGACGAACTGAATGATCTCGGGCATGCAATCGGTCGCGCGGGGGAAATGATCGATTTGATCGACGCCCAGGGCGGCGAGGTTGCTGTTGTAATCGGCGATGTTTTCCTCGGCGACATCGAGCATCGAGATGCCGCGCTCGTTGGCCTTTTTGATCAGCTTGTCGTCGACATCGGTGATGTTGACGACCCAGTTGACGTCATACCCACAGTAGATGAGGTAGCGCTTGATGCAATCAAAGATGACAGGGCCGACCATGTGGCCGATGTGAGCTTTGTCGTAAACCGTGGGGCCGCAGAGATAGATGCCAACTTTGCCTGGGCGTACGGTGACGAATTGCTCCTTTTGCCGCGAGAGCGTGTTGTAGACACGGAGGGTTGGATGGGGAGTGCCGGCTTGTTGTTTTGCAGG
>CAZGMU010000065.1:0-682 GCA_964526975.1 uncultured Planctomycetaceae bacterium | reverse complement strand
AGTCATGGGGATCGATTCTGGATTGCGGATTTTGGATTGCGGATTCTGGGAGTGGGGTGGCTCACACCAACCAACTGCTTTCCGCAGCCTCGTTTCGCGACTCTAGTAGGGCCACGCAACGGGCTTCAATCGTTTCTTCGCGGCCGACGGGGCCGGCGCCTTCGCCCGTTTTGGCTTTCAGGCCTATTTGGAACGGGCTCAGTCCCAGGATGCCCGCGATGCGATGGCGAATGGCGTCCTGGTAGTCCGCCAATTTTGGTCGTTCTGCGTGAACGACGCAATCGAGGTTCACGACGGTAAAACCAGCCTCAGCGGCTTTCTGGGCGGCGGCGGCCAGCATTTCGGCCGAATCGCGGCCACGATTGGCGGCTTCGGTGTTGGGAAATAGCCGGCCGATATCGGGCAGGGCGGCGGCACCCAGGATCGCGTCGGTTATTGCATGGAGCAGCACATCGGCATCGCTGTGGCCGACAAGTTGTCGGTCGTGGGGCACATCGATACCGCCCAACCGCAACGAGCCGCCGGGGGCGGTGCGGTGAGAGTCTTCGCCGAATCCAATGCGTAGGTTACTCGTGGTGAGGACTCCTGATGGTCATGTGAATGCTCGTGGCACGGACTGAAGTCGATGCCACCCTACGCCGTTAACCCTTTTTTGCAAAACAACCGCAGATGAACGCGGATC
>CAZGMU010000064.1:0-15789 GCA_964526975.1 uncultured Planctomycetaceae bacterium | reverse complement strand
CTTTTGATTGCAAGAGCGTTTGCGTAGCCATCACGTGCTCCACCTCGCTCGTACCGATACCAAACGCGAGCGCGCCAAAAGCGCCGTGGGTCGAAGTGTGGCTATCACCGCAAACGATCGTCATGCCGGGCTGCGTGTAGCCTTGCTCGGGACCGATCACGTGAACGATACCCTGCCGCGGATCGTGGATGTCGTACAGCGTGATGCCGAACTCTTTGCAGTTATTACGAAGCGTATCAATCTGCTGCTTCGAGATCGGGTCGAGAATCGGCAAGCTGCGATCGGTCGTGGGGACATTGTGGTCGACGGTCGAGAGCGTCCGCTCGGGCCGGCGAATCTTGCGGCCAGTCATGCGCAGGCCGTCAAATGCCTGCGGACTGGTAACTTCATGGACCAAATGGAGATCGATATAGAGGATCGTCTGCCGGCCCGGTTCGTCGTAAACGACGTGATTGTCCCAGATTTTTTCGAATAGTGTGCGTGGTTTTGTGCTCATCGGTACCTTCCAGGTCTGAATCTGCAATTTTAGCTCTGAATGGGGCCGAAGGGAACAAGTGTCAGCGCATGGCGGTCATGCGGTTTGACCGTAGGACGGACAATCCTGTCCGTCGATTTCCAAAAGACGGACAGGATTGTCCGTCCTACCGGCAACTTGGCTTGCGAAGCGAATCACAAGCGGTATTCCTTACCCAACGCATTCAGTCGAAGACTGTTAGGGCATCCGGCCAGATTGGCGAATCTCGCTAAGAAGCGACGACATTTCCTTCACTTTCTCGGGCTGTTCGCTAGCCAGATTGTGCTGCTCACCTGGATCTTGGCTGAGATCGAATAGCTGCGGCTTGGACTCACCCCTTGCTTTTTGTTTGACGGGCTCGATGTATTTCCACTTACCTTGCCGCAACGCGATGTTGCGCCCTTGTTCGACCAGCGTTTTCCGCCCCTCTTGGGACTCGCCCAGTAAGGCGGGCAGCACATTGACACTATCTGGCGCGGCTTGGTTCGGCAACTTCTGGTTAGTAAACGCAGCGAGCGAGGCGAGTAGATCGATTTGGCAAACAAGCGCGTCCGAGGTTTTCCCCGCTGGCACGTGTTTTGGCCAGCGCACGATGAACGGCTCACGGGTGCCGCCCTCGAACGCCGTGCTCTTGCCGCCGCGTAAGGAACCTGCCGGTTTATGATCCCCCAGCTTGGCAACAGCTTCGTCCTGATAACCGTCATCGACCATGGGGCCGTTGTCACTTGTCAAAATGACAATCGTATTCTCCGCCAAGCCCAGTTCATCCAGCGTATCTAAGACCTGCCCAACGCTCCAGTCGAACTCCACGATCGCATCGCCACGTGGACCCATCTCCGTTTTGTCGCGAAATCGTGGATGAGGCATACGCGGCACATGGATGTCATGCGTGGCAAAGTACAAGAAGAATGGCTTTTCGCGATTCTCTTTGATGAATTCAACCGCGTGTTGCGTGATCACATCGGCAATGTCTTCATCGCGCCACCGCGCCGAGTTGCCGCCGGTCATGTAACCAATACGGCTGATGCCGTTCACGATCGTGTTGTCGTGCCCATGCGACGGCTTCATCGTGAGCAAATCGGGCCGCTCAGCGCCGGTGGGTTCATCGCCCACTTTCTTTTGATAGTCGACTGTAATCGGATCGGCCGGATCGAGATTCACTACTCGTTGATTCTCCACGAAGACACACGGAGTTCGGTCCCCTGTGGCCGGAATGATAAAGCTGTAATTGAAGCCGATTTCGCGCGGGCCAGGTTTGATCTCGTTGTTCCATTCCGGATGGCCAACGCCAAGCCCCAGGTGCCATTTACCGACGACACCCGTCGTGTAACCAGCTTTTTGTAACATAGACGGCAGCGTAACCCGGCCCGGCTCGATGATCAGCGCGGCATCACCGGGCAAGATTCCCGTGCCCTTCTGCCGAAACGCGTACTCGCCGGTCATCATCGCGTAACGCGACGGTGTGCAAGTTGCCGCTGCTGAATGCGCATCCGTGAAACGCAGTCCCTCATTTGCTAAGCGATCGATGTTCGGCGTGAGAACTCTGGTCGCGCCGTAGCAGCCGGTATCGCCGTAGCCCAGATCGTCCGCGTAGATCAAAACGATATTCGGGCGATCCGCCGCTGCCGCCGCGAGAGGCGACAGCAGTAACGCCGCCGCGACTTGGCACCACACGACGAGCGCTATCCGCCGAACACTCCCAAGACGCCGGGCTATGCAATCGATACCGTGCATTAATCCTTTTGCCCCGTAAGTTCACGAATCAACTTCACTTCGCTATCCCGATAAGGCCGTCCATCGGTGTGAAAAATATCGTGATGCCACGGCTGCGGTTCTCCTAAGTTCGGCATTTGCCAGGTGACCCAGGGGTACTTCGTCTGCGACTTGCCGTCGACAAGCCCCCAGCAGTAAGCGGCTACCTTTTCCTTTTTCAGAATCGGCAGAATATCTTCGAATGTGCTGCCGTTGCCACGAGCCATGAACTCCGTGCAGAGGAGCGGCCGACCTGTCTTGCGAAGCTGCTCGATCCGGCGGTTCATTGCGGCCGGCTTGCCGTAGTCGTGAAAGGAAATCACGTCGCTCAGCTCTAACGCGGCTTGATGCACTTTATTCAGCGACTTGGGATCATCCCATTGCGGTGAAGGCCCCCACAAGCAGACGGTCAGCGGCTGCGACGGCGAAACTTCGCGGGCCCACTCGAACGACTTGCGCACGAGTCGAGCTGCCACCTCGTCCTTGTTCTTTAGCTCCAGAGGACCGTAGCTGTTGCCGTTGAGGTTGTCCGCCTCGTTGAACAGATCCCAGGCCAATACGCGCTCATCTTTGGCATAGTGTTTGAGAACGTCTTTCACATACGACTCCAGTGCGTCCTGTCGTGCATTGTCGGCCAGCACCATGCGGCCAGGGCTTTGGACCCAACCGCTGTTGTGAACGCCAGCCCGCGGACGGTTCTGCTTGCCACTTTGTGGATCGGGGTCCCATACGCCGTCGAAGAAGACAATCATCGGCCGGATTTTGTGCTTGGCGGAGATTTCCAGAAACTTGTCGATGTTTTTGAGGAATGCGTCACGGTCATCATGCCACGGCAAGTTGTGAAGAAACACCCGCACCGTGTTGAACCCCAGCGATTGGGCCAAGCCAAGCTCGCGGTCGATCGTCGCCGGATCGAACGATTCCGGTTCCCACATTTCGAGCTGGTTGATCGCGTTGCTTGGCAGAAAGTTGCACCCAACTAGCCAGGGTTGGGCATCGTACCAGGCATTGGCCTTCTCGGCCGTCCAACGCTCGGCTGCATGAGCGGGCAGCGTAAAGAAGCTCGACAGAATGAATCCAATTGTCACCCAGCTAAAATATTTACCGTGCATTTCCGCGTGTTCTCGTGTCGGGGATCAAAGAAATACGAACAAAACGGCAGTACACGCTAGGGCGTACTCCAACCGAGGTCGGTGGAAATATGATAGTCCCGGCAAGAGCGACAAGAAAGGAGCGGAGCGAAATGTCGCTTGGGAGGCTGAAGAGAGCCGTGGCTTGCTCGAATCATCGAGAAAAACTCAGACTGCCGCCGCTTCGATCAACTCAGCGGCCATCTTCTTGCGTTCGGGGCAGCCATGGCAGCTCCACCATTTCGTGGCCTGATCACTCGACCAGGTATTCTCAAGCGCGAGGTCGCGTAGCGAGTTTCGCAGGTCGGAAACCGTCTGGAAACGATGGTCTGGGTCCTTTTCCAAACACCGCAAGACGATTTCTTCCAACTCGGTAGGCACCTCGGAATTGACCTTGCGCAACGGCACAACATCCTGCGACGCATGGGCGATCATTACCTTCAGCGGATTGTCGCCACTGAACGGCGTCTGGCCAGTCAGCATGTAGTACATCACCGCGCCGAGAGAATAAATGTCGCTCCGGGCATCGATCGCCTCGTCGCCACTGGCCTGCTCGGGAGACATGAATAGCGGCGAACCGGTAATGGTTCCCGCGATCGTCAATTGCGTATCGCTGTTGTCAGATTCCAGCGTCGGCTTCGCCAAGCCAAAATCGAGCAACTTGATCACGTCGTAAACACCGCCGCGATACGCGCAGAAAATGTTGGCCGGTTTGATATCGCGATGCACCAGTCCCATTCCGTGCGCTTCCGAAAGCGCGGCGCAAACCTGGTCAAGCAGGTAGACTGCGCGGCCGGCCGGGATCACGCCGTAATCATCAACAATCTCGCCGATGTTGTGGCCAGGGAGGTACTCCATCACGTAGTAGAATGTGCCATCGGCCGTTCGGCCATAATCGTAGATATCGATCGAGTTCCAATGGGAGAGCTTGGCGGTTTCACGTACCTCACGCTCGAAACGGGCGAGAGTGCGTGGGTCGCCGGCTTTTTCGGGACGAATCAACTTGACCGCGCAGGGCCGTTTCATCATTTGATGTTCGGCCAGGTAAACCTCGCCCATTCCGCCCGCGCCTAGCTTTTTCTTCAATCGATACTGCCCCAATTGTTTGGCTGCGAAGGCTTCTCGCCGGAGCGTGCCGATGGTGTGAACGCCGACGATGCCGACCAGTAACGCGATCGCGATGATCAACACCTGGGCGCTGATAAAGCCGGTATAGCCGTTTTGCGATAGCAGATGGGCAAATCGTGGCGACGTGCTGATATAAGCAAGCACCCCGATGGGCATGATAGCCACCGTGCCCAACACCGCCGCGGCCCGTCGCCACGTGTTCGGAATGAACAGAGCGTACGTGAAAATCAGCAGCAGCCAGGGCACCACGATTTGCTCGAGCCGCGCCTTGCCGTCTGGCAGCTTGGCCAGGAACATATTCATATCGAGCGAATGCATCACAAAAAATACCGCCGGGCAGCCAAAGATGATCAACTCGGCGATGCGCAGCTTCGCGAGCGAAAACGAACAATGCCGGCAGAGCCTCACCGCGAAAGCGCCCGACACGATCGTCACGATCGAGTGGGTGTAGAACATCGGCAGGTTTTCAGATTCCCGCCACTCGTTCCAATAAAATGCCCAGCGTAGTTGAAATGCCAGGAACGCAACAAAGAACATGATCGCCGCCAGACGCAGCCGGTTGCGCAACAGGTCGCGCGTCTCGGCACTAAGATGGGGCGTGCTGCCTTCGACGAGTGCCACGCCACGGCGGGCCTCGGCCCGCATTTCCTCGCTGCTCGTTTCTCGCTTTTCTTTGAAGAGAGGCTTGGGCGCAATTACAGTCTCAGCGCCGGTCTGAAGCGAGCGGCGCTGTGGACTGCCATTTTTCTCGACGTGGGCCATGAAACTGCCTTCACGCGGTAAGACGGCCACTAACCAGAATGGTTCGCGGCAGGGATATTCCCCAAGGTAGGACTGTCCACTATCTTACTCGGCCTGCCTGCATCGGGGCAGGTCAAAAGCTTCTCGCAGCCCTACGCCAGCCGCAAAATCGGCTCGTAGAATACGCCAAGCGTGCCAGTGGATTACGCGGCGCGCTTGACACTTGAGCCACCTGTCGTCCGCTGGCTAGCCCACTCAGCGATTTGGGTACGTGTCAAAGCGGCAAACGTCGGCTGACCGTCGGTCGCCCGACGCTCGGTCAAAACGGTCGACGTTTCGTTGAGCATCCGGGGAACATAGAACCAGGCGCCTTGAAGATCCGCCTCAGTCACATCTGGGCCAATGAGGATCAGGTCCGTGTTCTGATGCGCGTTGGCGGCGGCGGCAAGCGAAGTAGCCGGGGCCCCCGGCACCAACCGTACGTTCGCCTCGGTCGCCCGCAAAACCCGGTAGGTCTGCTTCATCGGCAACGACGCCGCTCCTAGCTGGCGTGCCTCGAACAAGTCGATGCCGGTGTACCATACCTTTTTATCCCCCGCGAATCGCTGCGCCACTTCGATGAGCGCCACGGCCCGCGACAGGTCACTGATTCCGATTTCAACGATCCGGCAAATCTGATCGCGCTTGACCATCCGGAAAAGTTGGCGGTTGGCCTTAGGACGCGAAAAGTGTGCAAGCCGAGTGTAGCGAAACCAATTGGCGGCAGCCACAGACAGACTCCTGTCGAGGGGCGGGGGAAAACTTCGGTGGGAAATCGTAGGTGGGCGGGCACATTGCTCGTCGATGGAGCGCGGCCCGATGGTGGGAGTGCATTGGTAGTGATCGGAAATCACGCCGCGAAGAATCTACCGAATTTGGTCGGTTTGAATGTCAGGCACTGAATGGTGGTGCTGACGGCAGTTAGGCTTATCCGCCAAATCCGGGTAGGTAAGATTGGCCGGCGCGAAGTTCAAAGTTTCAAGAGACCAGCGCAGCGTCCATGCTCGAAAACGCACGCCACTTGCGAATAGCCAAGCCGCCGCACGGTCCGGTGGGCTCAATTGTTCGACAAGCAGCAACACTCACGTGCCAGAAGTCTTCAAGAAGGAACGCTGGCTTTGCCCAGAAATTCACGTCAAGCCACAAGATAGACCTGTTACCAGAGAACCGTTATCCAATCACTTGCGGCTTAGCGCTTTTCTGGGCGAAGTCGGGACGTTTCTCAGAAAAGAAGACGTCCGCGCAAGCCAGCGGCCCGGCGGAGCGACTGTAGCGGCAATCTCGAGTGCCGTGTACAGACCGGCCGCGGGGCCGCAGTTAAGCTTGGATTGTTCAGCGACGCCGATTTATGTCGGGTTGGAAGCCGCCTGCTGTTTCTGGCAAGGGGCCGTTGCCGGCCGCTAGCGTTGCAGTCAGGCTGGCAAGCGATCAATGCCATCAACGCTACATAAGTCGTTCTATACCGGATATCGGCGACGCGCGTCGCGTCACTTTATCCAACTAGCATTTTCGTGAGAATTAGTTCTTGCCTGTATGTTCGGCTTGTACGCAATCAAGAAAGTTATGCGCTAAGTGTTTAACAACACGAGACATAGCCGGACCGCCACGCGGTCCGGAGCGCATCGCACCATGATGATTATTAAGGTTTAATGTTGCCAGTGCTTGAAGTGTTGCATCATCTGCTGCGTCGGATGGGGAACTGTTTGGGCTAGTCGCTCGGAAAATTTGCCAGGCGGCGTCGACTGCTGGAGCGCCGCAAGGTATTCAACCAACGTGCGGTGGGCCGTCGCCGGGCCATGGAGCATGAAATGGACCCAGGCCCAGGAATATCGGTAATCGGCCCCGTCCATCTGGCTCAGGTCATCGCGCTCTTCGAGCGACTCGATGCTTCGCACCATCCCCAGACGCAGGCTCCATTTCCATTTCTGGTCTTCGAAATAGGGATGATCGAACGCCCGCTGGCCGGCGGGCATTTCGAAATACTTTGCGATTCCCTCATCGAGCCAAAGCGGCACCATGGGTAGTGCTCCGTGAAGGAGGGCATGCGTGCATTCGTGTCGTAAGTCAATATCCAAATCGGCTTTACGATAGGTATAGACGCCTGGCGAGCCGTTTTCGATCACGAAGAGGGCCGAGCGATAGGGCACTTTGGGGAAGTGCTGCTTCGTGAACGTGCGATACTGCTCGTCGTTGTCGAACAGCGAAACAGAGATCGGCCCTTTTGCTGGCGCAATCCCAAGCGTGCGAGTTAGCTCACGTTGTAATTCGGGCAACTCGGCAAATAGTTTCTCATAGGGTCTTAAATCGAACGTAGCTTGGATGAAGAACGGGCCTACTTGCCGCGAGTCGGTCCAGCCGGGCTGAAATCCGTCGCCAATCGCCGAGAAGCTTACCAGGGGGACCGCTAGCGCAAACGTGAGCGCAATCATCAAGCTCAAGCTATGGTGCGAGCGCATCAATCGCATGACGGAACCGATTCGAGTTATTAATTTACAGCCGCTGCGAGGTAAATAGTTGTCGTACCACAGTCGATGAACGACGGCCGACGACAGGTCGCGTACTTGGGGCTGCTGATGAGAGAAGAACGAACGAAAAGCAGTAGAAAAGCCGGGCGAGTATAGCGACAGGCAGATAGGCGTCAACCGCGATCGACGCGAGAAATAGGATTAGGCGTCACTTGGCTAGCGATGCTCGCGCGAGCACCTCGTAGATCGGACCATCGGAGGTCAGCTTGCTGGCAAAGACAGTAACCTCGTTGACCAGCATCACGCCAGCCTCGTGTTCCGCCAATCCAGCCAGCTCGCGTACTAACGGTCGCGCTGCTGCATCGCGTCCTGCCCTGCCCAGCGTCAAATGAGGGACAAATCGTCGGTGCTCGGCGCGGTAGCCCAGCCTCGCTAGTTTGTGTTGAATCGCATCATGCAGCGCGACCATGGCCTGGGCGCCGGTGCCTGCCCCGATCCACAGTGTGCGCGGCCGATCGGGCGCGGGAAACGCGCCCACGCCTCGCGCCTCCAGGTCGAACGATTCGATCTCCAGAGCGGCCGTTGAGACGGCTGAGCACACGGTATGAATCTCTAACTGTTCGACCTCGCCCAGGAACTGTAAGGTCCAGTGCATGTTCTCCGGTGCGACCCATTTAACATCACCGGCCACCGGCCCCAGCATCGAGGCCACCTTTACCGCCGCCTGACGAATCGTCGGCGAAACCGTGACGGCGATAAATGTGCGAATGCGCATATCGAAAACGAACTACAATCAATTATCCAAATTATTGCTATTTGCTATGGTAGCACCAACAAGCACGCACAAGACTTAGCGGCGGCGGCAACGCCGCATCTCCCACCACGACGCTCGACGACTACCAAAAAGTAATTCGCATTAAAAACTCAACATCTTGCGGTAAGCGATCATGCGATCTTCGATGTCGTCGCGCGAAATTTCTCGCATCCGATCAAGGCCGAATCCCTCCACGTTGAAGCTTGCCACAAGGATGCCGTAAGCCATTGCCGTCTTTAACGCGACTGGATCGAAATTGTCTTGCTGGGCCAGGTAACCCATCATGCCGCCGGCGAAGCTGTCGCCCGCGCCCGTTGGGTCGACGACCTTCTCCGTAGGAAACGCCGGCATGACGTATGTTTCATGCTCGCTAAAGAACATCGCGCCATGTTCGCCCTTCTTGATCACGACGAACCGCGGCCCCATCTCGCGCACTCGATGGCCGGCTAGCACCAGGTTCTCTGTCTTCGCTAGCATCTTGGCTTCGCTATCGTTGATCACCAGACCATCGATGCGCCCAAACATCTTCATGAGGTCTTCATAGGTATTTTCGATCCATAGCTCCATCGTGTCCGCTACCGCGAGACGGCAACCGGGGACCTGATCCAGCACCTTCATCTGCAGGGCGGGCACGCCGTTGGCCAGGAACACGTAATCCGATCGCTTATATTTCTCCGGCAGCACCGGATCGAATTGACCAAACACATTGAGCTGGGTGTCGAGCGTCACCCGGTCGTTCATGTTCGGCTCGTAGCGGCCTGTCCAACGGAATGTCTTTCCGCCCTTCACCTGCTGCAAGCCCATGGTGTCGACCCCTCGACTTTTGAGAAGGTCCGTGTGCTCTTGCGGCCAATCTTCACCCACGACGCCCACTAGCTGCACATCAGTAAAAAAACTGGCAGCGTACGAGAAGTGCGTCGCCGAGCCCCCAAGTAGCTCGTTTCGCTTCGCTTGGGGGGTTTCCACATTATCAATTGCGACAGAGCCAACGACAAGTAAAGGCATGAGAGCAAGGAACCTTGGTATGGACCGGTGGATTAGAAACAGCGGGCGATTATCCGTGGAGCGGCTGGCATCCGCAAGTACACCAAGGCTTTATGGACTATTTAAGCCATGTCTTATAGCTCCCAAACGCTCGGCAAGCCTGTAGCCGCCAGCTATGCTGATAGGTTGGAACAAGACTGGAAAGTCTGCCGGCGGGCAGAGCGAAACCGTCTAGAGAGAAGGCAGAACTTTGAACCGGCATCGATACACGAATTTAGCGATATTTCTTTTTGCCTTCACGGCACTGTGCCGTTTCTCGCTGGCCGATGCATATGATCCGCCCGACGGCTACTACAATTACGCCACCGGCACGGGAACGACGCTCCGAACTCAACTGAACAAGATCATTGATAACTTCAATGATCCAGAACTCGGCTCGGGCTCGCTTCCCGAGTGGATTCAAACGTCAGTTTCCTACGATGAGCTGCGTGCCGCATTGCAAGTCAGCGATGCCGATCCGAACGATCCAACGAAGATTCGTGTCGTTTACAACAACGGCGTTTCTGTCACCAAACCCACCGGCGGTTCCATTCCCGGTTGGGACAACGGTACCACGTGGAACCGCGAGCACAGTTGGCCCCAGAGCCGTGGGCTGGATGGAACCAGTATGCCCGACGGCAGCGATATGCATCATCTATTCCCAGCGAAGGAGACCGACAACTCCATCCGGGGCAATCTTAACTACGGTGGTACGTATGGCGTATCAACGCGTGGAAGAGTGGATAGCAATGCAAAATACTATCCTGGCGACGCCGACGCCGGTCTGATTGCCCGCGCCCAGTTTTATATGGATGTTCGTTACGACGGGGGCGATAGCGGCACAAACGACCTGGTGCTCCAAAGTGGAAACCCATCCGACAGCGGCACCCGGATGGGCGACCTGGATCGACTTATCGAATGGCACTTCGCCGCTCCCCCGACCACCTTCGAGCGAAACCGCAACCAAATCATTTTTACCAATTATCAAAACAACCGAAATCCGTTCATCGATCACCCTGAGTACGCCTGGTCGATTTTTGTCAATCAGACGAACGATAGCCAAATCACGATCGCTTCACCCACAACAGTCGACACGACGACCGGTAGCTCGACCAAAACGATCAATCTGCCGAACGTAATCGTTGGCGGCGCTATGCCTTCGGCCCAGAATGTGACGCTCAATAAAGCGGGCAACAACGGCACTTACTATTCCGTGACGACCGCCGGCCTGGCAACAAGCTCAATTTCCGGCTCCTACAACGCCTTCCGCACGAATCAAACCGATAGCAAGACATTCAGCGTTGACCTGGCCACCAATACCATGACGGCTGGCCTGCGAACCGGCACGGTGACTATCGACAATCTCGACATCACGCCTGGCAGCAACGGCGGAGTGGGCCACGGGGCCAACGACGCCAACGACGTGATTACGGTGAACTTGAACGTCCTTGACCACGCTTTGCCCTCGTTCACCGCGGATACGCAGAGCCTGTCGCAGACGATCGACTTCGGCAACGTGGCCTTGGGCGAGAGCGCCGCCCCGGCAGCGATCACTCTATTCAACCTGAATGCTCTATCTGGTTTCACTGCCGGCCTCGACCTCGATAGTGTGGTCCCTTCCGGAAACGCATCTGCATTTGCGACGAGCCTTTCGACCTTTACCGACCTGGCTGCCGGCGCCAGCCAGGCGTTTACATCTTCGTTTACGGCTACGGCAGTCGGCTCGTTCCTCGCGACCTACTCTCTGGCGCTCTCAGACGAGAACCTCTCTGGCGCTACCAATAAGACCATGACGTTGACGCTCAAAGGGATCGCGCGCCTCGCTGGCGACTTCAATGGAGACAATGTCGTAGACGCCGGCGACTACGTCGCTTGGCGGCGGGCATATGGCGAGGCGGTTGACGCTGCTTACGCCGGGGCCGATGGCAACGGCGACCTAACGATCAACGATGCCGACTACGATATTTGGCGCGCGAACTTTGGTCAATCAGCGGCAGGGTCGGGAGCAGGCGCATCGTTTGTCGTGATCCCCGAGCCTGCGAGTATGGGGCTTACTGCAATTGCCGCTCTATTCGCATGGAGCATGCGTCGTCGCGTCAGCTAAAACCGAGGCAGTCTTCCCACGGACGCTTGCTTTCGTTGACCTCCCCAGCCGCAAAGCAACGCCTACGGCGTACCGCCTTCGGGGCCAGGCCCCGGCCCGGGAACTTCTGCCCCAGGTTCACCTGCTCCACCTGGACCGGGCGGTGTCGCTGCGTTCTTCATGGCGGCATTCTGAGCCGCTTTCAGCGCCGGACTGAGTGCGCTAGCCGCGATGCCGATAATCGCTGCCGTCACCAATTGCTGCTGAGCCGGATTTTGTCCATCGATATGAACGCACGTAATACTCGCGCCATTGCGTTGCGGCGTAATCGGTTGCCGCATCCGCTCCCAGTACTGCTCCATCGCTTGTGAAATGACGCTATCGCCCATCGGCTGTTCGGCGCCTGGAGCGCTTCTCGTCTTCTGCATCGCTTCCTGCATCAAGGTTTCGATCTTTTGTGCGGCTGCTTCATCGTTGCAGTGGAGAACGAGTGATGTTGGCCCCGGTGCGGAAACGTTCAGCGTGAGTTCCGCGGCGGCGATATCGTTTAGCAACTCTAAGTTTGCCATAGCGGCCGGCGGAATCTTGGCCGGTGCTTGCGCAAGCCCCATTTGGATGAACGGGCGCAGCGCAGCAATATCGACCGCGAGATACAAATCATTTCCAGATGGTATTTCGCGGACACGGTCCACAAGCGGACCAGACTTTGGTTCGCTCATCGATTTAACCAACTGCTGCAAGGCGGCATCCGGGGCTGCCACGAGCGTGCGATTGTTGGCGCCATACAGGCTGTACATCATCGGCGACATGCTACGCAGGTACTTCTTGCCGGCAAGATCGGCCAGCTGTGCGTGTGCACGTCGCTCGACCGGAATGGATGTTGCGCGAATCGGGTTCTTGAACTTGAAAGTCACTCCATATCCAGGGGCAACCGGATTCGAGGCATCGCCGTAGGCTACCACCTCTTCGATCTCGGCCGCATCGAAGCCAATGTGCTTCATCGCCGCCGCCGAAGCGACTTCGACAGGGAACAATTGAGCAAAAGGCGAAGCCAATATTTGCGATGGCCGAATCACAGCCACCACGGCCGCCTTGGGTGCGATGTACCGCAGATCGATCTTGCCCGCGCTCGACTCACCGGGCATTGCAGGGGGTGAACTTGGCCCCGGGCCTGGTTGCTGCGGCTCTGGTCCTTCCGGAGTCGTTCCTTCCAATCGCGTGCGCACCGACATCGCCGCAGCGTTGGTTTGAGCCCAAGCCTGCACTGACGGGCCGGTGATCATCGACACAATCAGTGTCCAGCTAAGTACATGTCGAATTGGTTTGGTTCGACGACGAATGAGCGGCATGGTAAAGCCCGTCCGTTCTAAGTGCCAAAAATAGTGGAATCGTGATGGGGATAAACCCGCATGGCGGCCGTGTTTCAGCTTACGGGTGAGGTTTCGTTGCGTCAAACTGCCCCAGGCCCCTCGGCATCCGGACATTGCGTAATCATAATAACTGAAACAAGCGTTGTTCCCCTCTCCACGTAGCTCGGCCCCTTGCCGCTTGCTGTTTGGGGTGAACTAGAATGGAATAATGCTGAATCCAAGCGGCCGTGCTGGTTTGCCTCGCCGCATCGTGGATCGAGGTTCCTGCATGACACAGCCGCAGTATCGCACTCTTTGCATACTCCTCCTGGCCATTTTGGCCGGTTGTCGCCAGCCCAATCAACTTGTCGTCCCTCCGCCGCCACAAGTGACCGTCGCCCAGCCGGTCGAGCGGCCGGTCAGCGACACGATCGAATTCGTCGCGACTACTCAAGCGACCCAGTCTGTCGATCTGCGTTCGCAGGTAAAAGGATATCTGGAAAAGATCCTCTTCGAAGACGGTTCCAACGTAAAGAAGGGCGACCTCCTGTTCATTATCGAGCAGGCGCCCTACAAACTGGCCCTCGACTCGGCCCGAGCCGCGTTGCAAAAGACGATCGCCAACCAATCACTCGCAGAGAGCCAGTATCGACGCATGGAGCCGCTCCTGAAAAATGGCGTCGTAACACGAGAAGAACTCGATGTGCAAGCCGCACAGGTCGCCACCACCAAGGCCGACGTCGCCGCCGCCGAAACCAATGTCGCGACCGCTGAATTGAATCTGAGTTATACGCATATCCATGCTCCCATCAGCGGCCGCATCGGCCAACATCTTGTCGACATCGGCAATCTGGTGCAGGCGCAAGAAACGCTGCTCGCTACGATCCAAAGCATCGACCCGATTTACGCCCAATTCGATTTGAGCGAAAGCGACTTGCTCCGCTTCATGGCGATGATGCGGAACAAGGAGTTGCCCGATCCAGAGGAGAACCCTCCAACTCTCTATCTAGGCCTGTCTAATGAGCAAGGCTTTCCGCATGTCGGAAAGCTAGAGTACCGAGACTTGAAGATCGATCCCTCGACGGGCACGGCTCGCCGACGCGGCATCTTTCCGAACCCCGATTGGTCGCTGATTCCGGGTATGTTCGTCAAGGTATCGGCCTCGATCGGCAGCCCGGTGCCTCGCCTGTTGGTGGAAGAACGAGCCATCGGCACCGACCAGCGCGGCGATTATTTGCTTGTGGTGAATGACAAAGACGTCGTGGAATACCGCACGGTGCGGCTGGGCATCCATCTGGGAATGTTTCGCGTCGTCGAAGAAGGTGTCACTAAAGACGACTGGGTCGTCATTAACGGCCTTCAACGAGCTCGCCCCGGCGCGACTGTCAAGCCAGAACGCACGCAAATGAACGTCCCTGCAATCATCAAAGTCGAGCAATCAGGAGCGGCTGCGGCCACTCCCGCAGCGCCTGCCGAAACCGAGCCAAACGCTGCCCCGCAGCCCGACGTCACTAAGGATACGAAAGATTCACCTGCAACGAACAACAAAGACACAGCTCCCAGCCAGCCTTCCGGCGAGCCAAAAGAAGAAGCAGCTTCGCCGCCGGAAAAAAGCGGTTCGGCCAAATAATAACCAGCAGCAAACTGTCCACCCCCTTCCCTGTCCCCGCGCTTGCCCGCGAGGGATTCGATAGCGGCGATGATTTCACGATTTTTTATCGATCGGCCGATCTTTGCGAACGTCATCGCGATCGTGACGGTTTTGCTCGGCGCGGTTTCCGTTTGGCAACTACCGGTCGAGCAATACCCGGCGATCACGCCCCCGACCGTGCGCATCAGTGCGAGCTACCCAGGCGCCAATGCCGAGGTGGTTGCCGCCACCGTTGCCGCCCCGATCGAGACCCAGGTCAACGGCGTGGAGAACATGCTCTACATGTCGTCCACCTCCTCCGGCGACGGCGGCTACTCGAACACCGTCACATTCGAAATCGGCACGAATCTAGACACCGCCCAGGTGCTCGTGCAAAACCGCGTCTCCATCTCCGAGCCGCAGCTTCCCGAGGAAGTTCGCCGCCAGGGGGTGACGGTCAAAAAACAATCGACGAACATCATTCTCGTCATCTCGTTGACTTCGCCAGACGACACATTCGACAGCTTGTTTCTCTCGAACTACGCCACCCGCGCCGTAAGTGACGAGCTAAGCCGCATTCGTGGCGTAGGCGAAGTGAGGGTGTTCGGCACCGCCAACTACAGCATGCGCATCTGGCTCAACGCCGAGAAACTCAAAGCGCGCAACCTGACGACCGAAGACGTCGCCGCCGCTCTCCGCGAGCAAAACGTGCAGGTCGCCGCCGGGCAAGTCGGCCAACCGCCTCTCAAACTGAAGAATGAGCAGGATTTCCAGTACACAGTCACCACGCTCGGTCGCTTGAGCGATGTCCAGCAATTCGAAAACATCATCGTGCGCGCCCGCGGACGCACGCAAATTACACGCCTCAAAGACATCGCTCGAATCGAGCTCGGCGGCCAAACGTACGACCAGTACAACTTGCTCCGTGGTAAGCCCACCGCAAACATCGGCATTTTCCAACTGCCAGGCAGCAACGCGCTCGATGTCGTTCGCCAGGTGCGCGAGACGGTCGAAAAGCTCAGCGCGAAGTTTCCAAAGGGAATGACTTATGAATTCCCGCTCGATACGACCAAGTTCGTCGAAGAGTCGATTCACGCCGTTTACGAAACGCTCTTTGAAGC
>CAZGMU010000063.1:13966-16201 GCA_964526975.1 uncultured Planctomycetaceae bacterium | reverse complement strand
GCGCGTGCGCTCGCTGACGGACACGAGCATGATGTTCATGATGCCCACGCCGCCCACGACGAGCGAGATCATCGCCACGATCAACAGCAGCATGCCCATCATCTGCGAGGTCGAGCCGAGCATTTTCAGAAATTCGCTCATGTCGCGGATCGAGAAGTCGTCCGGCTCGCCGTCGCGAATGCGGTGCCGCTCGTGGAGCAGGGTGGTGATTTGCTCAATCCCGCTTTTCACCGTTTCAGCCGCGGTGGCCTTGCAGAGAATCTGGTCCACGTTGGTGAACAGCAGCCGTTGCGGGTTGTTCTGAGCCTCGGCTGCCGATCGCGTGGGATAGAGAGGGTCCGCACCGGGGTAGATATTGCTGAGGGTGTTAGGATCGGTATTGATCGTGCTCGTGCCGGAAGTTGTCGTATTGCCGCCGCTGGCGCCGCCGGTGTTGGTGCCCGATACGCGGAACTTGATCGTGGTCCAGGGGGCCAGAATGAGGTCGTCCTGGTCCATGCCCATCATGTTCGAGCCCTTGGAACTGAGCACGCCGACGACTCGGATCGCAACATTCTGCACGCGGATGTCTTTCCCGATGGGAGATTCATCCGAAAACAATTCGCGCGCGATCGTCGTTCCGATGACGCAGGTTTTGATGCTGCCGCGAACATCCTGATCCGTAAACATATTGCCCGATTCCATGTTTTCCCAATCGCGGACCACCAGATAGTCCGGCGTGGTGCCGTAGATGTTCATCGGCGTCCAGTTGCGGTTCCCCCGCACGACTTGCCCGCGGATTTCGACGATCGGCGCGACGGCGGCGATATCAGGGCATTGATCCCGGATTTGCTCGGCGTCGTCGGGCGTGAGCGTTTTCTGGCTGCCCGAGCCGAAGCTGATGCCGCCACTCGCGGCAGCGCCCGAGCGCACCGACAGATTGTTCGCGCCCATTGTCGACATCGTGCGCAACAGCGATGTTTTCGAGCCCTGGCTGATCTCGACCATTGCGATCACCGCGCCCACGCCAATGATGATCCCGAGCGTCGTCAGAGCCGAGCGCATTTTGTTGCGGCGCAAGGCGTTGATCGCCGTGCGAACCGTTGCCGGAAGCAACGAGGGCAGTAATTCGCGATGCGGCTTAACCTGAGTTGCCATGCCCTGGAGGCTTTCAGTTGTCGTGTCGCCGTTCGCTTGAGGTTTAGCTACAACAGCCGTCTCGGCAACCTCGCTGCTTGTCACCATTGGGGCCGCCACCGCAGTGGTCGCTGTGCCGGCCGCGACGAGTTGCTTTTCCGCCGTCGCGGGGATCGAGTGTTTCTCCAAGCTGAAATGAGGATGGCCGTTTCCCTGGCCATGCCCGTTGCCATTTCCGTTCCCGTTGTCCCCGTTTCCATGGTCGTGGAAGTGGGGACGGCGCGGCTCATCGCCGTTCGGCGATGAATCGCTGTCGATCAGGCCGTCGACAATATGAATCACGCGATCGGCCGTCTTGGCCACGTCCGGGTCATGCGTAACCAGCATCACGGTGATTCCCGTCGCGTTGAGTCGGCGAAACATCTCGAGAATTTCAACGGTCGTGTGCGAATCGAGGTTGCCGGTTGGCTCGTCGGCCAGCAGTAGCGATGGTTGATTGATCAGCGAACGCGCGATGGCCACCCGCTGCTGCTGACCGCCAGACATCTGCGACGGCATATGATCGAGCCGATGACTCAGGCCCACTCGCACCAGCAGTTCGCTGGCACGCTCGATCGCGGCCGAGGTCGAGATCGGCTTCACCGCGTAGTCGAGCGGCATCATGACATTGCTCACAGCCGTCGTTCGCGAAAGCAGGTTAAAGCTCTGGAAAACAAACCCTAGCTTCTGTGTGCGAACCAGCGCCCGCTCATTGGCGCTGAGCTGGCCGACTTCGCGCCCGTCGAGCCAGTAGTGGCCCGATGTAGGGCGATCCAGGCACCCCAGAATGTTCATCAGCGTGCTTTTGCCCGAGCCCGAAGCTCCGATCAGCGCCACCAGTTCACCACGCTGAAGCGAAAACGACACGCCGTTCAGCACGGGCACATCGACTTCGCCCAAGTGATAGGTCTTGCGGATATTTTCGACGCGGAGGAGTTCCATCGTGGCGTTGCCTGGCGGAGCTTAGCTGGAGGTTTTCGGTCGAGAGCGATTGCCACGGAACCGAGGCGGAGCGAGCGGGTTGGTGACGTCGCTGCCGCCGCCGGATGGCGATTGGAGAATTTCACCGGTAACGATTTC
>CAZGMU010000063.1:0-13956 GCA_964526975.1 uncultured Planctomycetaceae bacterium | reverse complement strand
TCGTCCCCTTCTTTGATGTCTCCGCCGGTAATTTCCGTGAGCGAAGTGGCCGAGTCGCTCACGCCCAGTTGTACTTCCACGGGGCGCAGCTTGTTCGATTCTGGGTTGACGACCCACAGGCGGCCGCTGGTCGATGGACTTTCATCATTCTTTTCAAGTGGATTTCGGTGCGCCACAGCTCCCGATGAAGAATCAGAAGGGTTCTCTGTTCCATCGTGCTCGATGAAGCCGGGATTGGGCTTGTACCGGAGCGCAGCATTGGAAACTAGCAGCACGTCTTTCCGGTTGTCCACTTCGAAATACACGTCGGCGGTCAGGTAGGGAAGCAGTTTGAGGTCCGAGTTGTCGACATCGATCACGACCGTGTAGGTCACCACGTTTTGCGTCATCGAAGCGTTGAGCCGGCGCTGGACGACCGTGCCGTGGAACGTATCTTGGGGAAGGGCATCGACGCGAAAATGCACTTTCGTTCCCGGCGTGACTTTGGCGATATCTGCTTCATTCACCGCGGCCCAGACTTGCATCCGCCGCAAATCGCGCGCAATGAGAAACAAGCTTGGAGCGTTTAGGCTGGAAACCACCGTTTGGCCAATGTTCACACGGCGGGCGATAATCGTGCCGTCGATCGGCGAAACGATCGTGGTGTAGTTTAAGTTCGTTTTGGCTAGTTCCAGGGTCGCCTTCTGCTGCAATACGGCAGCCTTGGCAGCTTCGAGGTCGGCCTTCGCGCTGGCCGAGTTGGCTTGCGCGAGAACATAGTCCGCATCGGAAATGCCTTTAATTGGAAGCATCGATCCGTCGTTGCTCGAACCAGTTGGCGAGCGACTCGATAGCTTCAAGCTGCGAAGGCGTTGAGCACGTTCCCATTCCGCCGTCGTTTGAGTGACCATCGCTTCAGCTTGCAGCACCCGCGCATTGGCCTGCGCAAGCGCTGCACTGGCCTGGTCGAACTGTGCTTTGTAGATGGCCGGATCGATCTGAGCGAGCACCATGCCTTCGATGACGGGAGAACCATAATCGACAGTTTTGCCGGCGAAAGCCGGATCGAGCACAATGTGCTCGACGTCGGACGCAACTTTCGCTTTCGTTTTGGCGGGCTTCGCCAAGGCGTTTTCTGCTGGAGAAGGAATACTTTTGCCGATGGAATCGGCTCCGAGTTTCTTCTTCTCATACTTGGCTCCAGAAGTAACCGTTGGGCTGCTCGGGAAACCGGCGTCGTTCGCTGCCAGCTTGTTTGGCTTGGAATTCTCCCCATCCACGACCGATGTTTCGTAGTCGACGGGCTTTCCTGCAAAGCTGGGGGCGCTCACGCCGCGTGGGTCTTTACCAAGCTCTTTGATACGGCCGACCACCTGCGCGCCGATGTCGACCGTTTCTTCTGGCTCGACGGTGCCCGTGGCGCGCACAGTGATTTGTAAATCACCACGCATGACCTTTTCCGTGCGGAATGGTGCCACCTCTGAATCCGTACGAAAAAACTTGTTATAGATCGCGGTTCCTCCGAACCCGATCGACGCGAGCATGGCCACTAATACAAGGAATCGAATCATACGTTTCAGCCTGTGACGAGCAGCTACCGCTCGGCGTGTTCGTGGAGTGTGCAGCTTTGGGCGAGGATTTCAAGACCGTTCAAGGCTTGGTCGACTTGATGGGCGTTGAGATGATGGAGAACATCCGATATCTGGCGTAACTGTTGTTGTTTATGGCGGCGGATCAGTTGCTGACCTTTTCTCGTCAGCCGCAATTTGCGAACTCGGCGGTCTTCTTCTTGAAACCCCCGTTCGATCAATCTGCGTCGCTCTAAGCGGTCAGAAACTTGAGAAACGGCACTCGGCGACAATTTGAGCTCCCTGCTGATTTCCGACATCGAGCGACTTCGACCATCCAATGTCAGACAAACCTTGAGCTGCCGAAGCGGCAAATCCATCATCGAATCGTCGACGCTCAGCAGATTCCGCACGAGGACCAGCAGCGCGGCATGGACCACGTCGGATTGCGATGCCAACAGAGAACCATTGGTCGGAACGTGGCCATTCGTTTGGGTAGCCATGGAGCCTCGCAAAGCGCAATAAGAGCGAGAGAAAGCGGGATGGGTTATTTACCTGTCATAAATATTTTATGCAGATAAAGTAACCGAAGGCAACCGCCAGTAGCACGGACTCTAGCCCGTAAGATCCAATAAGATAATGATCTTTGCAGACACCCAATCCAACGCTTGCGGCTTAGCGCAACCTTTTAATTAAGCAAACCCGACGTGGAAAAGCGTTACCCCAGACCGAAATCCAGGCCGCGCTCCTACAGTGCCGGCGACGGAATCACTTCCGAAAGCGGCTTCACTCCTGCCGACGCTCCGGCAGATTGCCCCACGGAGGTCGCAGCGGGCGAGAGAATGCCCTGCTTGTCGGGCGGACAGCCGTCCTTGATTTGCCAGCCGCCGCCGAGGCCGCGGTAGACCTGGATCAGCCCTAGCGCGATTTGGCCACGCGATTGCGCCCACTGGTCTTGCTGCGTTAACAAGTTCTGTTGAATCGTGGCGTAACGGTTGAAGTCGATGCCAGCGCGGCCCGCCTCGTATTGAGCTACCATCACCTCGAGCGCTACCCACGCGTCGTCGACGCTCTTCCGCAGGTCCGCTGCCCGTTGTTGCGCTTGCACGAATGTCACGATGCCGTTCTCAACTTCGAGATCCGCTTGCAACACCGTGTTCTGATAGGCGGTCACCAGTTCACGGAACCGAGCATCTTGCAGTCGCACGTTGTTAAGGATACGCCCGTAGTTGAGCAGGTTCCACTGAAACGACGGGCCGACATTGCTACTCAGCGATTGTGGGCGGAACAGGTCGGAGAGGTTCTGAGCCTGCCAACCGAGCGTACCGGTGATCGAGATCGCCGGGTACCAATCAGTTATGGCGATGCCGATGAACTCAGCCTGCGCTGCTGCAAGGCGCTCGGCTCGCCGTACGTCGGGCCGACGGCGCAAGAGGTCCGCCGGAATGCCCACGACGACATAGTCTGGCGCTACGGGAATATCTTTCTTCGGGCCGCATTCGAGCAGCTTCGTCAGGTCGATCGCAGGAATGCCCAAGAGGATGCAGAGTTGGTTCTCCGCGATGCGCTTATCGATCAGGAACTGGTGCCGAGCGGAACGCGTTTGCTCAAGGTTGCTGAGTGCTTGTCGACGATCAAGCTCGGTTGCATCCAAGCCGGCCTTCAGCCGCTCTTCGATGAAGTTAAGCACGTCTTCCTGGACTTTGATGTTCGTGTCCAGGAGTCGAATCCGTTCTTCGGCCGTACGGATGGTGACATACGCGTTCGCCGTGTCTGAAAGGAGCGTGACGGCCACGTCGTCGTATTCGAAGACCGAGGCGTCGAGCGTTGCCTCGGCCGCCTGGATCGCGCGGCGGAAGCGGCCCCAGAAGTCGAGCTCCCAGGCCAGGTTGAAGCTGAATGCCCACTGGTCGAAAAAGTTGTCGGCAACGCCAAGCCGCCGGTACGATCCGTTCGCGGTTTGTAATTGCGGAAAGAAGTTGCCGCTGGCAATGCCGAGCTGCGCGCGAGCCGCCATGATGCGGTAGCCGGCTTCGCGGAGTGTGAGATTCTGGTTGTAAGCGCGGAGGACAATGTCGTTTAGCAGCGGATCGCCGAAGACGGTCCACCAACCGGCCAGGTCGTCGTTCGTCGTGCGGACGCGCTGGTCGTCGGCGTCGATCCAATGACACGCGACAGGAGCACATGGGGGCGTGTAATCCGGGCCGACCTTGCAGTCGTTGTTGAAATACTCGCGAATGCCCGTGCAGCCGCCCAGCATGAGCAAGCACAACGCGAAACAGAGCCGAAGCGTAGCGTGTGGATTCTGCATGGCGGGCGAAGGCGGGGTGCGCTCGTGTGCGCGACGACAGGTGGGATTCTGCGGGCAGGTATATTCTCCTTCGGCGACGAATAAACGCTTCGTCCATTATCCTGCGAATAGAAGCGCGACTCTCGGCAATCGGCACAGGTTCGCAGTGCCTATTGAGTTGTGCGAGCATGGATGAGTACGAATTGCGAGGAATGGTGTGCTAGCGTGGGAAGAGTTGTGATGTCGTTGCTATCATGTTCGTGTTGATGAGGCAATGTATTTCGCCTTGAGCGTGACAGGTGCTTTTTAAGGCATCCAACAAATTGAACCGCCAAGTCGAGTCGTCAAGTGCGCCAAGGAAGACTGAAATCAGCTCTGAATTGCTTGGCCTCCTTTGTGTTCTTGGCGGTTTCATTCTGTTCGATGCTCTTATTTCACCGTGTCCGGTGGCCGGCGATGCGAGGTCGCGCGCTCGTAGGCGGCCGCCATTTCCAGGAGCCGCTTGTCGTCCCACGAGCGGCCCAACAGCGAGGCGCCCATCGGGAATCGCTCGCCGAAGAAGCCGGCCGGTACCGTGACTTGCGGCAGACCGGTGAGCGCGCTTTCTTCGCATGTGCCAGGTTCGGAGCCGTAGCGGAGCTGGCCGCCCTCGTGCGTATGGGGCCGCGCCACGTTGGCCGGGTAGAGCAGGGCGTCGGCACGCTCCTGGTCCATCAAGTCGACCAAAAGTTTCTTGAATGCTTCGCGGCCCGAGAGAAACTTATTCGTGGCTTGTTCGAGGGCGGGGCCTGTGGGGATTGGTTTTAGCGCGGTTTCAAATCGCGCGACGCCGTTAGGCGCTAGTTTGCCGGAGCGTAAAAGTTCTTCGATCGTAAGAACTTTGTCGCCAGGTTTTGCGCCGCGCGCGAGGTACGCAGTCCAAGCAGCTTTAAGCGCTCCGGGCGCGCTGCCGCGGGCGGCGCGGAACTTGGCGTCGTAATCGGGAATCGAGACGTCGAACATGGTTGCACCTGCGGCGGCGAATTCCTTGACGACCCGGTCCATTTCGTTTGCCACTTCGCGTTCGCCGGTGGCCTGCGGCGAATGAGCCGGTGATATGGGCGTTGGCATCGGCCGTTGCGGCATCTTCTGGGTCTGCGCCTACCACTTGATCGAGCGCCAGGGCCACGTCGCGCACTGACCGAGCCATCGGGCCGACAGCGTCGTTGTAGGGATTGAGCGCCATGACGCCGGCGCGGCTGACGAGGCCGCGAGTCACGCGAATCGTGGCGAGCGAGGCGAAGCCGGAGGGATTGGAAAGCGAGTTGCACGTATCCGTGCCGAAGCCGAGGGCCGCGAGACTGGCAGCGGCCGCCGTGGCAGTGCCGCCGCTGGAGCCGGCCGTGCTGAGCGTGGGATCGTAGGCATTGCCGATCGTGCCGCCGACGGTGCTGATGCCGAAATCGCCGAAGGGAAATTCATCGAGATTGGCTTTGCCGAGAATAACCGCTCCGCCCTTCCGCATGCCGGCAGCCACGCGCGAATCGAGGCGCGGATGGTGGTCCAGCAGTGCGCGCGAACCGCCGGTGGTTGGCATGCCGAGCACGTCGATATTGTCTTTGAAGATCACAGGGATGCCGTGGAATGATCCACGAACTTTGCCAGCCGCTCGTTCGGCGTCGGAGGCGCGGGCTTCGGCAATGGCGCGGGGGTTAAAGGCGAGAATCGCGCGAAACATGGGGCCGTTGCGATCGTACCTCGCGGCGCGGGCCAGGTATTCGCGGGTGATGTCGGCGGACGTGGCTTCGCCGCGCGACAGGGCGTCTTGGAGTTGAGACACGGTTTTCTCGAAGACGGTAAACGGCTGCAACGCTGGCTGGGGCGGCAGCGTCCAGTTGGCGACTTGAGCGCGTTGACGTGGTGTGAGTCCGCGAAGGTCTGGTTCCTGGAGGAGCTTTTTGGCGACGTCGGTAACTCGTGCGATCTCCGATCCTGGAGCGGGAATCTTGGGCTGCTGGCCAGCGTAGACATCGTCGAAGTTGGGTATGACGAGGCCGTCGCGGACCGTGGTGGGGAATCCGCCGCGCGGGTCGTAGACCTCGCTGTTGCCTTTGACGACGAACGTCATGAGCGCCGCGGTTTGGCCGGGTTTGAGTTTGAGCGTGAACACATAACCAATGTGAGCAGTATCGAAGCCGGGCCATTTGTCGATGAACGGGTTGCCGTACATGTCGCCTACGGCGGTGAGCATGCCGTCGGTTTTCGAGCCGAGGACGTGAGCCGATGGGCCATGGCCGGAAGGGCCCGCCATCGGATCGGGCACGTTGCGGGCGTTTTGCATGACGGTCACAAAGCCGTCGGTCAGATCGATCGCGCGATCACCGTTGGCGGTCGTGGCGACAGCCAGCTTGCCGCCATCTTCGTAGGCCCCCGCCGCGCCGCCCCAGGCGACTTCCACAATGCGTTCCTCGTTCGAGACATTGGTGAATGAATCGAAGTAGCGAAGATAGGTGGTATCTTTCGGCGCAAAGATTTCTCTTGCGATGACAACATCGCTTACAAACAATGGCGTGATGGAATCGAACCGTTCGTTGCCATCGAATGCGAGGCCGAAGCCATGCAGGTATTGATTGCCGCTGAGCAGGCTGCTATTCGCGCCGCGAACTTGCAGTTTCAAATACCCGAAGCCGTTGAACGGATTCGAGCGGCCGCCGGTGGCGATGCCGCCGCTGTCTTGGGCCCAGGTGGAAGTGTCTTGGATGTCCCAGTGCTGCCCGTCGGCCGAGGGAAGTTTGGTGACGGCGTGCGCGTTCGACCATGAAGCTGCAATCGTGAGTAGAACGAAAATGAGGCGTAGGAAGTTGTTGAGCATTCAAACTCTTTCCAATAAACTTGCTTTCTTTTTGCGCCTTCGCGCCTTTGCGTGAGACCTCTGCATTCCTTACTTGGCGGCGGATCGGGCCTTCTTTCCCGTCTTCTTGCCTTGGCCGCGAGTGAAAGGCAGGTCGGGGGCGTTGGAGGTTGGCAGCCATTTAGCCAACTCGGTTTTACGGTCGGCGTACTTGGGCTTGTTGGCGAGGTTGGTGTACTCGAGTGGGTCGTGCTCGTTGTCGTAGAGTTCCTCGTCGCCGTTGGCGTAGCGGATATAGCGCCAGTTGTCGTTGCGGACCGTGTGGTTTTTGAAACCCTGAGTGGTGACGGCGGGGAAGTCCCAGGTGGCTTGTGGGTTTTTCAGTAGCGGCGCGAGGCTGTGGCCGTCGAGATGCGACGGTAGAGGAACACCAGCTAGTTCGCACAGTGTGGGGTAGATGCACGAGTAGTCGAAGGCTCGCTTGGAGACGCCGCCGGGTTGGGTAACGCCGGGGACGCGCCAGGCGAAGACGGTGCGTGTCGGTTCCTCCCAGAGAGCGAACTTGCGCCAGTGGGACTTCTCGCCCAGGCTCCAGCCGTGATCGCTCCAGAGGACGACGATCGTGTTGTCACGATAGGCCGACGCCTCGAAGCCATCGAGCAGTCGGCCGACTTGCGAATCGCAAAATGCGATGCTGGCCAGGTAAGCCTGTACGATTTCCTTCCAGCGCCCGGACTTCAAAACCCTGGCATGGTCGCTGTCGCGTTTGGACATTTTGATGCCGGCTGGCGGCACATCATCGAGATCGTCCGCGCGATAGGGTGGAAGCTCGATCGAATCGAGTGGGAACTTGTCGAACCACTTCGCGGGAACGGCGAACGGCAGGTGGGGTTTTGTCAGGCCGACGGCGAGGAAGAATGGCTTGTCGTGCTTCTCTTTGAGCTTTTCCAATGCGTAGCTGACGACTTCATAGTCGGGCATCTCTTCGTCTGGGATCGGCAGCTTGGCGAACCGCAATCCGCCGACACCGTCTAGCTTGCTTGTTACCTTGTTCGGATTGGCGACGCCAGGGAAGTAGTCGGTCCAATCGCCGCCGCGATCGGCCGCGCCGTGATAGATTTTGCCCGCGCCGTAGACGTTGTAACCGGCTTTGACGAAATGGCTGTTGAGCAGCTTGTCTTCGGAGATACCGGGGCGCCAGTTTTGTTCGTTGAGGTAGCAGCCCGTGCTGCTGGGACGCTGACCAGACATGAGCGATGCACGCGATGGGTTGCAGGCGGGCGCGGTGCAGTAGGCATTGGTGAACGCGACGCCCGACCTGGCGAAGCGATCGATGTTCGGCGTTTGCGTTTGCGGATTGCGATCGAGGAAACCGACCCAGTGGTTCAGGTCGTCGATGGCGATGAACAAGACGTTGGGCTTCTCGGCGGCGCGGGCTGCGTGGAAGCCAAACGAAATTGTCGTGAGCAGGAAGATCAGTGTGTTGCGAAGCATGGGAGGTTTACCACTATTGGATATGGGGCTTTTTCGTGAAGTCGATTTTTAATTCCAAAATTCGCTACTCCCGCGGCGGTGGATGTGGGAAATCCCGCGGAATCGGCGGGATCGGGGGGCGGTTGAGCGCATAATTTTGGAAATTCGTAGTAGTTTAGCCATCTGAAGTCGTTGACCACGGATAGCACGAATATCTCGGATAAAAAACTTGTTCGCATCAACTCTCCGTGATTCATCACCCTATCTGTGTTATCCGTGAACTCCGTGGTTGCTTCGACCGGCTAAAGTGTTGCGGAAATCCATGCTCTTGTTTTTTGTGTCTCATTCTGACGTCTTCGCGTCGTGTTGAGATACAAGGGCAGATGCAAAGTGGGGGAAGGCGGCTCTTCATGGTAGGTAAGGCTTTATGTTTCAAAGAGCTAAACCGCAAGCGATTGGGTTAACGGCTGTTGGTAGCGCTTGAGCTTGCGGTTGGGTTTGAATTTCGGCGCAAAGCGATTTATACATATGTATACTACTGAAGGAGGCAGCATAGCACATGAGGAGGGCGAATTCAATAAGAGTTTTTGGCCGCGCGGGATTTTTTGGTTCTCGTCGGTGTTCGTTGCGGGTCTTCGATTTCGATCGTGTGCGTGGTTTGATGCTTGTTGGACGAGGCATTACCACGACGTCTCAGATGAGGGCAGGTCCATGTTTTTGGCGAGCGCGTGGGCCGTTGCTTGTAGGCATTGGGCCGAAAAATGGAGCAGGGACCGACTTTGTTGCTCTCCGTGAGAATGCGTGAGAAAGCTTTGCTTATTGGAGAAGGGGCAGCTTAGAATGCGGATCGCTACTCATTTGCGAACGTAGCGTAGGCCACGGCTGGAACACAATCGCGGTTGCTGGTCTTTGAAAGATAGCCGGACAGCCTCTACGATCGCAGAACGACGTTCTATCAGTGGATTCGCGTTGTTGCTACAGGTGGAACCATGAAGCTGTTGTGCCACACGTTTGTGCTCTTGGTTGGATGTTGCGCCCGCGGCGATGCGGCGGATGTCATCACGTTTGAGATAGCTCCGGATGGCACCACGCCCATCGATGACGGATTGCTAAGCGCGCCATACAGTTTAACCGGAGGCAGTGTTCGATTCTTTTATGATAAAAATGGCAACAATGTTTATGATTCGAACGATGTTTTTCCGGCGTTTGAAGCCGCGGGGCGCGATTCGATCAATGCGTTTGCCACGAATTGGAATAACAGTTCCGACACGCCACGAACAGGTTTCGCTACCCAGCTAGGCAATTATTTTTTAAGAACCGCGGGATCGGGCAATCCGTCCACGCCGCACCCGCCACCGCCTGGTCCGTTCATCGCACAATGTGTTACATCGGGAACGATCTCGGGATTTTCTGGCGAACTGTGGGACATTGATGGTGGGAGCAATGGCGGAACCGAGCAATGGCGGGTGGATGCACTAGATGGCTTCGGCAACGTGCTCGCATCGCAACTATCCCCGTTAGGTGTTGACGACTCGTCTACGTCACTCGATGGCTTGCCATGGACGTTCTCATTCAGCAGCCTTCCCTCAAGTGCTAAGTCGATCCGCATGGATTTTATTGGGTCCAAAACGAACGGAGTCGGTTTCGCTTTCAACAACTTTAGTGTTACTATCGTTCCTGAACCTGGTAGCTTGGTGTTGGCATCGCTAGCTTTGATCGGTGCACTTCTCTGCAGGCGGCAAGCCGCAGCATAGCTCCGTCTCTCGAAAAGAAAGATTGGTTGCTACGCTATAGATAGGCCAAATAGGCGTTTATAATCCGACTGCTTCGCGGACTCTCGAAGCGTTACCCAGGGTGCGCCGCGGCGCGACGACCCTGGGTTTGGAGTGGAACCGCGTGGCGGTCTTTTGAGTTGAGGGTACCTGTTGGGGAATGCCGTTGATGTGCGGCGCTGTTGATTTGTCGAGCGGGTGAGTGGGAAGGGGGCGTTTGGCGGGGGCGGGGACGTCCCGGCTCGCGCGCGGGATTTGATTTTTATAGTTCGACTTCGTGGCCGTAGTAGGGGAGCTCGGAATCGAGGTTGAGTTGCTTATGAAGTTGCGCGCGGAGGATTTTGCGCGGGGTGTCTTCGCCGTGGGTGAGGAAGAGGCGTGGGTGGAGGGATTGAAAGGGTTTGGTCCAGTGGAGGAGGTCGGTTTGGCCGGCGTGGGCGGAGAAGCCGCCGAGGGTGTGGATTTTGGCGCGTACGGGCAGGCGTTGGCCGAAGATGGAGACTTCTTGCACGCGATCGACAAGGCGGCGGCCGAGCGTGCCAAAGCCTTGGTAGCCGACGATGACGACGTGCGTGGAAGGGTTGGGGAGGTGATGTTTGAGGTGGTGCATGACGCGGCCGCCGGTACACATGCCGTTGGCGGCGATGATGACCATTGCGCCTTTCGCATCGTTGAGCTTCTTCGAGTCTTCGGGCGATTCGGTAAACGAGAACTCGCGGTAGCTCAGCGGTTGCATGCCTTGGCTGAGCAGCTCTTTGGCGCGTGTGTCGTAAATATCGGTGTAGTGGGAGTAGAGGGCGGTGACGGCGGAGGCCATGGGGCTATCGAGAACGACGCGGAGGTTCTTGAGCTGGCCGGCGCGGAGGAATTCGCCGATGTGGAAGATCAAATCTTGCGAGCGGCCGACGGCGAATGCTGGAATGATGACCTTGTTGCCGGTCTTTTGAGCGTCGCGGAGGATCGAGAGGAGTTCGGCGCGGGTTTCGTCGAGTGTGCGGTGGTCGTGGTCGCCGTAGGTGGATTCGAGGAGGACGACGTCGGCGGGCGTGGGCGTGGTGGGATCGCGGAGGATGGGGGCGTCCATTTGGCCGATGTCGCCGGAGAAGACGATCGTGATGGTGCGATCGTGGTCCTCAATCGTCATTCGAACGCTGGCGGCGCCGAGGATGTGGCCGGCGTCGACGAGCTTGATCGTGATGCCATCGGCGATTGTTTTGGGGACATCGTAGTCGAGCGGGCGGAGGCGGGGGAGCGTGCGCTCGACGTCGGCGGCGCGATAGAGTGGCTCATGCGGCTTCTGTTTGCCGTGGTTATGCCGCAATGCACGGGCGTAGTCTTCTTCTTGCAGATGGGCCGAGTCGCGGAGGATGATTTCGGTGACTTCGGCGGTGGGCTCGGTGCAATGGATTGGGCCGGGGTAGCCGGCTTTGATGAGCATCGGCAGGCGGCCGCAGTGGTCGAGGTGGGCATGGGTGAGCACGACCGAGTTCAGCTTGCTTAGGTCGATGGAAGGCAGGCGGCGGTTATGCTCATCGGCGGCCTTTTCGCCTTGGTGCATTCCCATGTCGATCATGACGTGGGCGCGGTCGGTTCGCACGGTGTAGCAGGAGCCGGTAACTTCGCCCGCGGCGCCGAAGAAGGCTAGTTTGATCATGGGGTGTGTTTTGGGTTGGGGAGGGATGTTTGAGTGAGTGGGTGGCACGCTACGCCGTTAGCCTTATTTGCATCAAGAATCCCGAAACAATCCAGGTTGGTTACGGCTTGGAGCAGAAGAGGTCTCACGCAAAGGCGCGAAGGCGCAAAGTAAAAGAATAAATAAAACCACAAAGGCACGAAGAGCACGAAGAATTGGAGAAGTGACTGCGAAAAAGACCTGCTCATTCATCCATTCTTCTTCGTGCTCTTCATGTACTTCGTGGTTCAATTCCTTGCGCCTTCGCGCCTTTGCGTGAGATCTTTTAAGGTTAAGGGCGTAGGGTGGCACGCCTTGATGCTTTAGGAGGGCGTGGTAGGCGACCACGCCCTTTGAAGGCTCAAGGTGTGCCACCCTGGAGTGCTGAATGTTCTCAGACGGTGTTTTAGAATTCTTATCTCTCTAGAAGGAGGGTAAGCCAAGAGGGAAAATCGCGGTTTATTGAACCCTCTCCTAGCCTCTCCCTACAAGGGAGGGGAATTTTAAAACATGTTCTCAGATCAGGTAGTACCAGCCGTCTTTTTTGTTGAGGCTTTCGGCGTGGCGGGGGCAGGTGTCGCAGACGTCGTCGCCGATGAGCTCGTAGGCGACGCGCATGGCTTCGAGCGTGCTGGTCCAGAATTTTCCGGTTTCCTCGAAGACGAAGACGCGCTCGGGGCCGAGGCGGCTGATGAGGCCGCTGGAATTCAACACGCTCATAAGATCGGGGCGGATGCCGCACAGCAAAACGTTGATATTTGCTTCGTGCATCTGCTCGTAGAAGCGATCGAGCACGCTCATGCAGACGGCGTCGGGGTTGCGCACGCGCTTGAGGCGCAGAATCACTACTTTCACGCCCGTGTTGACGGAACGGACAATCTCGTCGAAGTGTTGCTCCAACTCGGGCGCGGCGCCGAAGAAGAACTCGCCTTCCAGGCTGTAAATTCGGATGCGGTTGCAAGGCGGATCGGATTCATGTCGCTCGCGGACGACGCGGTCGGGGGTCATGGTCAGCTCGGTTCTATGCACTCGGGCGGCTCGCGGCACATACAGAATGAACGACATGAAGACGCCGATCAGCACACAGAACTCGACCGATACGGCGACGGCCGAAACGGCGGTCAGGATCACGATCCAGGCATCGAAGCGAGTGGTGCGGAGGTAGTACATGAGCTGAGGTCGATCGACCAGCCGCCAGGAGGAAAGCATGAGAATGCCGGCGAGGCCCGACTTGGGGATGTAGTAGGCGTACGGGGCGAACAGGAGCACGGTGAGCGCGACAGCGGTGGCCGCGATGACACCAGACCATTGCGTGCGAGCGCCCGCCTGTTGATTGATGATCGATCGCGTCAGTGATCCGGAGCCGGGGAAGCAGTGGAACATGCTGCCGGCGATATTGGCCACGCCTTCGCTGAGGCATTGTTGGTTGATGTCGAGCTTTTGCCGGGTAACGGAAGCGATGGCCTTGGCCATCGAGATTGCTTCGAGCAGGCCGAGCAGCGCGATCGCCAGGCCGCTGCTGGCGAGCGAGTTTATCCACGACCACTTCAGTTCTGGCAGCGCGAACGAAGGGAGCGCGGCGGGAATTTTTCCGATGATGGCCACGCCCTCCTGATCGAGGCGCCAATTCGCGACGACGGCCGTCATGCAGATGATCGCAAGGAGCAGATCGGGCAGGCGAATGCGCAGCCGCGTATTGATCCAGCGAAGCGCAAGCGCGATCGCGACCGTGCTCAGGCCGATAAACAAGGCGGCAAAATTCGTTTGATCGATATGCGAGAGCGTAAGGCCGACGCGCTCCAGGAAGTGATCCTCGCCGGTGCCGGCGGCCGGGAGCCCCAAAAGGTTTTTGAGTTGATCGAGAACGAGCAGAATCGAAGCGCCGAGGGTGAAGCCGACGATCACGGCGTGAGAGACGTACTTCGTCAGGTCGCCCAGTCGCAAGAGCGAGATGCCGGTTTGAATCGTGCCGACAATAAGGGCGAGCAGAATGGCGGCGGGGATGCGCTCGGCATCGCCAAACCCGACGAGCGCGCTGAGGACGGCGATCGAGATGGCGTTTGTGGGACCGTTGATCAGTTGCTTGGAGGAATCGAGCAGAGCGCCGACGGCGGTCATGACGATCGCGGTGTAGAGGCCGTATTGTGGCGGGATGCCGGCGATCTGGGCGTAGGCCATGGCCTGTGGGACGGCCACGGCGGCCACGGTGAGGCCCGCCATCGTGTCGCTGGAAAAAGTGCGCCAGGAATAATTGCGCAGGGAGTCGAACGCGGGAACGAGGCGATAAAAAGTTTCGGGCAGCGACGCGCGCGGTTTCGTTGCCAATCGATTCGGCGGCGCGGGTTCGCTCATGAAGTTTCCTGAAAATGCCA
>CAZGMU010000062.1:8529-16359 GCA_964526975.1 uncultured Planctomycetaceae bacterium | reverse complement strand
ATCGAGAATTGGAGCGAATGCGTGCGGTCGAGTCTGCGGTTGGCCGCACGGAGTCGAAGCGATTGTTTCTGTCCGTGGGCCCAGCCGACATGGAAACACCGCATCACATGTTTTCTCACCTGCGGTTGTTGCAATCGCAACTACCAAACGATTGGGAACTAGGAATTACGATCTCTCTCCCCTCCGATGTCGACATTCTGCGATTTGCCGATGTTTTTCAAGAAGCCCAGGAGCACGAGTTGCGAGTTGCGTTCGACGAGTTCCAAGGCAATGGCGCTCAGGTGCTTCATCTCGAATCCTTGCCGCCGGATTATCTGATCCTGGCCCCCGGAATGACCAAGGACCTGACCGTATCGCGCCAACCGTTGCGTCGTCTTGAATCACTCCTAGACGCCTGCAAGGAGTTGGTGATTAAGCCTGTCCTGCCAAATGGTGAGGCCGGAACGACTCTCGCTATGTGCCAGGAAATGGGGTTTGACCTCGTATTGTCTTCCGCCAAAAAGCCTAAAGCGCCGCAAAAGCAGAGTACGCCGATACGTGTTGATCAGATGCTCCATAACGTGACGTAACGTAATGTCAACCGACCTTCAAACCTGCGAAGTTGTACTACCCGGTTACGTCCTGACCGAACGAATTGGTTCGGGCGGGTACGCCGAGGTATGGCGCGCGGAAGCGCCTGGTGGCATCGAGAAGGCGGTCAAGATCGTTTACGGTCATTACGACGACGAATTCGCCTCGCAAGAGTTGAAGGCGCTCGAACGAATCAAAGGGGTGCGGCACCCGTTCCTGCTTTCGCTGGAGCGGTTCGAAATCTTGAACGGACGGTTGGCCATTCTTACTGAGCTGGCTGACATGAGCCTCGAGCAGCGGCTCCGTCAATGCCGCGCGGAAGGCCGTAATGGAATTCCACGCGACGAGCTGTTGCGGTACATGGCCGATGCGGCCGAAGCGCTCGACTTCCTCTCACAACGGCATAACCTGCTGCACCTCGACATCAAGCCGGAAAATCTGCTTATCCTCGGAGATCACATCAAGGTCGCGGACTTCGGCCTTGTGAAAGAGCTGGCCACGCGAACGCAGAATTCGCTCGTTTCCGGCATGACGCCGACCTACGCCTCGCCGGAAATGTTCGACGACGATCCATCTGCCTGCAGCGATCAATACAGCCTCGCGATCGTCTATCAGGAAATGTTGGTGGGCAGCCTGCCATTTCCAGGTCGTACCGTCGCACAGCTTGCCAAGCAGCATACGCAGGCTGAACCGCAGCTCATGTCGCTGCCAGCCGAGGACCGATCGATCGTTGCCAAGGCGTTGGCCAAAAAACCCACCGACCGCTTTCCATCGTGCCGCGCTTTTGTCGATGCGCTCAGACATCATGTGGCGGCAATACCAGTCGCGCCACCCGCAGAGCTGCCTCGCCACACTCCTACTATTCCGCGGCCCTCTACTCCAAGCCCCGACGACACCAAGCCCTCTTCACTTCAACACACCTTGCCTCGAACGCCAGCTCCAACTGCTGCCCCAGACGCAAGGCTGGTCACGCAACCCATAGGCCGTGCTTCCAGCATCGCCCCGAGCCCGCAACCGGCAGCCGTGCCTGCTCCGGAGCCATTCGTTCCGGAAGAACGCGTCGACGTTGCCGCGCCAGAGATCAACGTCTTACTGCAACGTGAGCAACCGACTCTCTACATCGCGGTCGGCGGAGTGGGAATCCAAGTACTTTCACGAATACGTGCCCTGACGGCTGCTAAGCACGAATCAAACAGCCCCCTCCACGCTACCGAGACAATTGCAATCGACACCGATCGGGATGAACTACGAGAGGCATGCTCCAGTCGTTGGAAGACGCCGCTGTCGTCCGAGGACACATTGCATTTGCCGCTTAGGCTCTCGAACGCTTACGACGATTCGCGCGAAATCCTTAATTGGGTAAGCCGACGCTGGTTGTATAACATTCCGCGATCGCTGGAAACTCGCGGCTACCGGCCGCTCGGGCGCATCGCTCTCGTCGATCATGCGCAACATTTGCGCACTCTCGTCGACCGAAAGCTCGAAAGGCTTGCCACCCTGGCCGGATCAAAAAATGAGTCGGGAGAAGTGCGCGATGATACGATCAGGATCGTATTACTCGCCGGAACAGGCGGCGGAACAGGCTCGGGCACGGTAATGGATATCGCGAATGCCGCGAGATCGTTGGCCCGCACGCAAAACCTCAAAATCGAGGTTCACGGTTTCTTCGTGCTCTCCTACATGGCGGCGAATGGCTCGTCGCCATTGGTCGCGGCAAATACCTATGCACTGCTTCAGGAGTTGAACCACGCATCCGCCAATGGCAACCAGACAACCAGCGAAAAGGTGTCGAAGACCCAACTCTTCGAATCTGCGGAAGCTCCGTTCGATTGCATCTACCTCTTACCAGCCCATTCTCGCGGGGCCGATGCGCAACCTATCGATGTATTGGACACGGCCGCTCGATGCTTGGCACTCGAAGAAACGCCTGAAGCTCGAACCATACTACGCTCTTGCCGCGTGTCATCCACGCCCCGCGAACAATCGCGCGGCAACTTGCTCACGTTTAAAAAACTCGGCTACTCCTCCTTGGCAGACCACAAACGCCGGTTTGTTCACGACTTGGCAGTCGACCTTGCTGCCGCGGTGAAACGGTATTGGCTCTCTCCCGACCGCTCGGCTGATTGGCCCAAGCTGGTCCGCGACGAACAAGAAGCCCTGATTACCGCACGGTTAAATGCATCGACCACCAATGCCCCTCAATCATCGCCGCAGCAACCGCACGCAAACGATGTATCGCCGTTAGCACTGCGCGGCAGATTCAAAGACCAGATGTCGCTCACATTTACGAGCGAAGTGTTGCAGCAAATTCAACGCCTGCTTGCCACCCGGGATGATCGCAATCGTCCCATGCTCACCAGTCCCGAAGCCAAGCTGATCGCCGATACGGCTTATGCCGCGGCCGTCGCCTTGGCCGTCGAACCGAAAGAATCGAACAAAGAATCTCGCTTCATCGGTCCTTCCGACTTTCAGCATTTGGTTGTCGCGGCCGGGCGGCGTACTCTCAGTCGAGCGATCGAAACGTTTGACATGAGACATCCCGAGCGCTTTCTGTCATGTGAATTGGCCGAGGGGTCGATTCAGGCGGAGTGCGTGGCCTTACTCGAAGAAAACCTGGTTGGTCCAGGTCTTGCGGACAAAATCAATGCGCTGATCGACCACGAGAAATCTGTCACGCTGGCGTTGGAGAGCACCACGACAACCTTGTTTCAATGCGGCAGCGACCGACGCACTTTCTTGTTTACCCCACAAGTGCATGTGAATAAGAAACTAACCGAAAGCTTGTTAAACGCTCGGCCGCTCGCCGCCGTTGTGCCGACATCCCTCGAAGACGCCATTATCATTTCGGAAGAATCCGGAATCTCACCACGCTCCATCGCCCTCGGTCTGGAGCGCGTCTATCCAGGCATCGCAGAAGCTGCCGGACGATTACATACGCGGATTGATATTCAGTGGAAAACTTTGATCTGATCGGTCCGTTGTGACACGGCTTTCCCGCAATGAAAATATGCTCAGTCCTTCGGCGTAATAAAGCAAATCATCCTATTGCATAATCACCGGCAAACAGCCGGACCGCCACGCGGTCCGGGCTCCTGTGACCGCAACTCGCCGGCATTTGGATACGCATTTGAAGAATTCGCTAGAAGCCGACTACGAGAAATAGACGAGGCTGGTCGCCAACTATCCAAATCCGCCAACCCACCGCCGCAGAAAATGTGGTGCCACAGTTGGGTGGACAAAACGCCGATCAATCCGAAGTCGAGCGAGAAGCGGTGCATCGAGTATCGTGACTTATGTTTCTGAATCTCGCGAGCGCGCTGCACCTTGGCAGGGTCGAAGTAGCCAGTTGCGTTGAGAGATTCTCGGCTAAGTAGCTGATCGACCCAGGCAGGACGGCTATCTCGCAGAAACGCACGACTCATCGTGGCTCGAAACATTTGCTTCCGGCGCGATCCAATCTGGTGAGGCGCGATCTTGGCGGCAACCTGCCGCAATAGCCACTTATCGGTAAACCATCGAACTTTGTATTGAGGCGCCAGCTCCGCGCAGAAATCGACAACCTGCTCATCAAGGAACGGATATCGCCCCTCCGTAGAAGCGGCCCGGATCGGCCGATCTCCTTTGCCCGCCAATAGCATGCCTGGCAGCAGCGTTTTGTAGGCGACATAAATCGCTCGGTTCAATGGGTGCCACTGCTTCATTCGCTCGACTGGTATTTTTAGCTCGCCATAGGCCGACCAGTCGCCCAGGCTCTGCCACATGCCATTCGAATAAAGCTCCTCACGACTCTGGGCAATGATTTCCCACGACAGTTGCTGCGCCACCCGCACACCGCTCATCGCACGAAACCCCGGCCGATGCGCAGAGCTACCGCCAATCAGCAGCGACAGCGCAACGCCCCGCAACAAATGCTCGACGGGCCGATTCAACCGCTCCTGCAATCGGCTGGGTGTCGGCGCCTTGAGCCACAAGTAACCGGCGAGCGCTTCGTCGGCTCCTTCGCCGGTAAGCGCTATTTTATTGCCCGCCATTCGATTGGCCTGGGCCAAATACATCATGCACGCGGCAGAGGTGTCGATCACCGGAGCCTCGGCCGCGGCAATCAAACCAGGATAAGCATTGACAATATCGGCTTCGGTCACGTTCACCGTCGTATTGGGCGATCCAAACAGTTGGGCAGACCGGGCAGCCTTGCCGCGTTCATCCGTCGGCCCGGCGCGGTCCAATCCAACGGTAAACGACGGAACCGGAACTCCCGCCTCTTGAGTACACAGCCCCAAGATCATGGTCGAATCCAGCCCGCCGCTCAAATAACAGCCAATCGGCACTTCTCCGACCAACCTGCGGCGCACCGCGACTCGCAGCAATTGCTCCAATTCTTGGGTGGCGGTTTCCGCGCTTGGAAATCGGCGCTCCTCACCATAATCTGGAAAGTCAAAGTCCCAGTACTGACGCGCGGACACTCGCCCATCTTTTGCTCGCAGGCAATGACCTGGCGCGATTTGGCTGATTCCTTGAAAACAGGTTCGTTCGTTCGACTGGCCAAAGAAGTTGAACGTGTAATCAATCCCGCGCCGGTCTGGCTCTGCGTGGATCATTCCCGAGGCAAGAATCCCCTTTACCTCGGAGGCCCAAATCAACCAACCGTCATGCTGCGCGTAAAACAACGGCCCGATTCCAAACCGGTCACGTGCCAACAATACTTTGCGCTCCTTGCGATCCCACAGAGCCACCGAAAACTGTCCCCGCGCCTTCGTGAAAACTTGCTCGCCGAAGTCCTCGTACGCATGAACCCAAATCTCGGTATCGCATCGCGTTCGAAAGCGATGCTGCCTGGCGATCAGTTCGTCTCGTCGCTCAGCGTGGTCGTACCATTCCCCCTCGAACGAGACCCAGACATCGCCAGTTTCGTTAGCGATCGGCTGCGAACCGCCGATCAGATCGATGATTGCCAACCGCCGGCTGCCAAGCGCAAGCCCAGGCTCGAGGTGAACACCTTCATCGTCCGGCCCTCGATGGGCGATGGCCGCCATCATTTGCAGCAATCGCTCGCGAGGAAAGTCGCGACGGCCAACCAGATCAAAAGCTCCCGCAATGCCACACATCCGCGCTATTCTCCGTCACGCAACCGATCCTGAACTTAGCAGCAGGGCAGCACTGCTTCGCATCAATCTCAATGTATGCTTTGCGGTAGACTCCGTTTACTGATCTAGAAAAATAACCTGGACATGCGAGATTCTCGCACGACACGGCAAACCACCGCGTGGCTATTACTCCTCATCATATCGCGTCGAGCGGGAAAGTATCACGAATTTCCCGCAACGGATGAATTTCGCTAAAATAGGCGATTCCTCAATGCCACCCATTCAAAAAACGCTTGCGGCTTAGCGCAACACTTCCCAACAACAACGCATCCACAACGATCCGCTAATAAAACAACTCCTGCCCACAAAGGAATATGGAAAACAGGCTCACAAAACTTCGATCGTTCGCCAAACAATACTGGTCGACGTTCTCCTACGTTGCCCTTGTCGTAGCGACACTCTTTTTCGCTGCGTCACTCACACCGACGCTCTTACCACGGCAGTACGCGGTGCAGGGCATCTTGTCCGGAATCGCCGCGGCCGTTGGCTACGGCATTGGCAAGTTTCTCGTCTGGCTGTGGCACTATTTGGAAATCCCGGATTTTAGCTCACCCGTTCAACTCGTCGGCAAACGAATTACAACTGTTTGCGTCGCCATTGTTGCAATATTATTCCTATGGCGGGCGACCGTCTGGCAAAACTCGATTCGCCAACTGATGGAAGTGCCGCCAGTCGAATCGGCCTACCCGCTCAGCGTCGCCGCGATTGCATTGCTCGCCGGCGCCCTCACCATTGCTTTTGCTCGCCTCATCCAGCGGCTCGGGCTGTACGTTCACGGCCGGATTAGCCGCGTCGTGCCGCGCCGCGTCTCGATCGTGCTCAGCACCTTGGCTGTCATTCTCCTGATGTTCTTGTTCACAAACCACGTCGTGATTCGGCTTGCTCTGTACGCCGCCGACGCAATTTTCGTGACATTGGATCAGGTTATCGACGATGGCGTCGAACAACCAACCGATCCCAATGCATCGGGCAGCGCGGAATCTCTTGTCGAGTGGAATACGATCGGACGATTCGGCAAGGAATTCATCACCCTCGGCCCTGCTCAAAAAGACATCAGCGAGTTTTGGGGGAAACCCACCCCGAAGCCGCTGCGAGTCTATGTCGGCCTCGGCTCTCGCCAAACACCGCAAGAACGAGCCAGGCTAGCCCTCGAAGAGCTCAAACGCGCCGGCGGATTCAACCGCAAGGTGCTGATCGTTGCCACGCCCACCGGCACCGGTTGGCTCGATCCTGGCGCCGTCGACACCATCGAATACTTGCACGCCGGCGACACCGCCATCGTCGGCATGCAATACTCTTACCTTCCTAGTTGGATAACGATCCTCGTTGATCCACGTCGCTCACGCGAATCAGCAAGCGCACTGTTCGACGAAGTCTACGGCTATTGGACAACATTGCCCAAAGAGAGTCGCCCTCGGCTCTATCTTCACGGCCTGAGCTTGGGCGCGTTGGGGGCGGCAGGCAGCGCCGATGTCTTCACCGTGTTCGAGGATCCGATCCAAGGGGGCGTTTTCAGCGGCCCGCCCTTTGCCTGCGCCGAGTGGGCACGCGCCACGAAGCAACGAAATCCAGGCACTCCAATGTGGTTGCCCCGCTGGCGCGACGGCTCGATGCTGCGCTTCACCGGTCGAGAAAGCTCGCTTAACGATGGCTACAAACATTGGGGACAGATGCGCTTCGTCTACATCCAGCACGCAAGTGATCCTATGACCTTCTTTTCTCCGGATATGTTTTACCGCAAGCCCGCATGGCTCGTCGGGGAGCGTGGACCGGACGTATCACCGCATCTTCGGTGGTACCCAATCGTCACGTTTCTCCAGACTGCATTCGACCTGACCATGGCCACCACAGTCCCTCCTGGCTATGGGCACAACATCGCGCCATCCAGCTACATCGACACCTGGGTAGAAGTCACTGAACCTGCCAATTGGAGTGCCGCCGATACAGCAAGACTCAAGCAACGATTCCCCGACCAATGACTCTCTGCTAACCTCTCCTCAGATAGCTAGCGCATCGCGCGACTCAACCGCGGCCATCCTGGGCTTCCTTGAGCGCGCTTTCCGCCTCTTTTCTCTTATTTACAAACCAGCATGTGAGCAAAACCGGCAACAAGAAT
>CAZGMU010000062.1:0-8519 GCA_964526975.1 uncultured Planctomycetaceae bacterium | reverse complement strand
CCCTATTGAAGACTGCGCAGCGATTGGGCTCATTGCTCTCTGGCCGATAGCGGACAGCTTTTCGCCGAGTTGGATTACCGCGCAGTTTTCAATAAATACAACATCTCCGCGAAAGCCCACTTTTTGACACAACGAGACAGCGCATTGCATCGCGACCACGCGGCAGCGACAATTCAATCATGATTCATCTCTCAACATTGGCGCTGATCTGCTTGATGCGGTCCCTCGCCAGGCCGCTTACAATGAATCTGCCTGGACTAGTGGTCTGTCAGCTCTGATTGGATGGTAGCTGAATTCGCAAGAATTCGGTCCTGACCGTATGGGCCGGACTCTTGCGAGTCCAGCTACACCCATCCATTCACCACTGCAGACCACTAGTCGTTTTCCGCAAGCAATCGTGTATATTCTTGACACGAAGTAGCCGACTTCATTCGCAACGAATATTGGAACTTTCCCAATGAATAAAACAATCACGATCACGAGTGTTCTACTCGCGTTTACCATCATCACCGCCAGCAAGTCGGTAGCCGCAAACATCGGCCCGGAAGAGCAGGCCATCCGCCGCGAAGCCCAAGAGTTTGCCGACGCCTATAACCAAGGCAAGCCCGACGCCATCGCCGCCCAATGGACCCAAGACGGCGAATACACCATCGGCCAGCAAACCATCAAAGGTCGCGAGGCCATCGCCAAGCTCTACAGCGATGTCCTTCGTGCCAATCCCGGCTCGAAGATGGAAATCAAAGTCGGCTCGGTCCGCGTCATCGCCCCGACCGTCGCCATCGAAGAGGGAACCGCCTCGGTCACCGGCAGCGCCAACGGCCCCGCCAGCGCCAGCACGTACTCCGCCGTCCATGTTAAGCAAGGCGATCGCTGGCCCATGGTCAGCGTCCACGAATCCGAGCGCCCCGCGATTCAATTCGATCTCGAGCTAAAGGAGCTCGCCTGGATGGTCGGCAAGTGGAGCGCGGGTAAAGGCGCCGCTGCCGTCACACTCGATTGCGACTGGATGTCGAACAAACACTTCCTCCGTGTGCAAACCACCATGAGCGGCAAAGATGGCGACCTGACCGGCGGCACCCAAATCATCGGCCGCAATCCGGCCACCGGTCAGTTAGTTTCCTGGTTCTTCAATGCCGACGGCGGTTTCGGCAGCGGCACTTGGCAAAAGAAAGACGCCAGCTGGGTCATCCGCACCGTCAGTATCACCGCCGACGGCATTCCCACCAAAGCAACCAACGCCATCCATATGGCCGACAAAAACGTCATCTCCTGGCAATCCTTCAACCGCCACCGCGGCAATACCACCCTGCCAGACATCAAAGAAGTAGTCCTCGAACGCACACAACCCAAGAACTAAAAAATACCTAAAGAACAAAATACACAAGACCTTAGCGTCGGCCGCCAGGCCGAATCTCCACCAACACACCCCACCTACAAACACAAAAAAGTAATATGACCTAACCGCAAAAAACGCGAACAACCACAAAGACTGTGGTACTTTTCGTGGTTCCTCAACTACCCTGCGCTCTACTGCCGCAAATCAATCGTCATATCATGACCGTGAACCGACGTACGCCCCGTCGATGGCGCGGGCTGCTTCTCCAGAATCGCGGCAGACACGCCGCGCTCGTGCCGCCCCCACCATGCGTCGGAATCCTCAATCGACCACGTATTTGCTTCGGCACATCGTGAAATCAATGCAGCCAGGTCACGAGCGGTTTGGGGGCGCTTCGCTCGCGACTTCTCCAAACAGGCGAGCAGCGCGTTCTCTAGTTCCTGCGGAATCTTTGTTTCCACATGCTGCGATGGCGGCGCTGGCGATTTATCCAGGTGCATCTGACACAATTCGACCACGCTTCCCGCCTCGAAGACAGGTAGCCCCGTCAGCAGAAAATACCCGACCGCTCCGAGCGCGTAGATATCGCTCCGCGCATCGACCGAGTTGGGAAACTCGATCGCCTCGGGCGACATATACAGCGGCGTGCCCGTCAGCGCCGAGTCGTGCGTCAACGACGCCTGCCGGCGGTCGTCGATCGATTTCACCAAACTAAAGTCGAGCACTTTCACCACATCTGGCTCGCCGCCCCGGCTTGATGTCCCGATGCACGAGCCCCAGCGAATGCGCCTCGTATAGCGAACTGCACACCTGCAAAAGAATGTGAATCACCCGCGGCACCGGCTGCGGCCCATACCGATCCACCAGCACCTGCAAATCGATTCCGTCCAGGTACTCCATCGCGTAATAAAACACGCCCTCCGGTGTCCGGCCATAGTCGTAGATCGCCACCGTGTGCGGATTGTTGAGCTGACTCGTAATCTGCACCTCGCGCTCGAACCGCTCCAACACGCCTTCGGTCACCTTGTCGACATCGAGCATTTTGATCGCCGTCGGCCGGCGCAGCATCGCGTGCTGCCCCTTGTACACCACGCCCATGCCGCCTGACCCGAGCTTTTGCTCGAGCTTGTATTGCCCAACCTGTTGGGCGTTGATCACTGCCTTTTGGGCCTCTCGACGAGCGCGCGACAACAACAAGGTAAACGCGAAAATCGCTGCCGCACTGAGTGCCAGCAATGCAAACAATCCCCAGAACGTTCGCCGCAAAATCACCAACGGGCGAAACGCTTCCGCATAATCAATCTCGGTAACAATACCGATGTTGCCAGTCGGCAGCCACTCCCATGTCCCCACGGATGGCGCTCCTCGATAGTCTCGATAGCCGTCCATATTCACCCCCGACCGCCCCGCTATCGCCTCGGCCACCGGGTACGTCGGCGGTAACTCGTGCCGGCGCGTCGCCGGGCGGAATCCCTTGGTGATATCTCCGCCGGGGTCACGCACAAGCAACTGGAGTATCGACTGCGAGTGCTCCTGGTCCGGCAATAGTCCCAGCAAAATCAGGCTGTCGTCAAACCGGCTGCCCGATACCATCAGCCCGGTTTTGTCGAAGGCGTACGACTCACCTGTCTCGCCAAATTGGCCCAGCGCCATCACCCGACTGAACTCCTTTTCCGGATCAATCCGCAACCCCAATGCACCAATCACTTGAAAGTTCTCATCCCGGATCGGCGCCGCTACAAACATCGTGGGCAAACCTGTTTGAACTCGACCACGATTATCCTTCATCGCTACGAAACTTACAAAAGGCGCAGAGACGGTCGTCACGCCGTCCAACGCTCGCGTGAGAAAGTCCGAGTACTCGGGAGCATCCTGTAAACCAACCAACTCTGGCCGACCGGCAGCTATGATGCGTTTCTTTTTATCCGCCATTATGTAACCGGAGTATCGATGCGCCGTTAGCGCCGGCCCCAACGATTTATCCAATTTCATTCGCAGCGCGGCAACTTGTTCTTCTGTCTTCGCTTGATCCGGAGTCGGATCAAGCAACGCATAGGCGATCTGACGAGTATCAATATCGTTGGCAAGCGACTGCGCGTTCGATTCCTGTACCTTGTACCAGGTCTTGAGCATCGATGCCTCGAGCCTTAGCACTGTTTCCAACTGCGACTGCAGGCTGTCGCGCATCGTCGTTTCGATGGCCTGCCGAACGATCAGCCCAATGATCGACAGCAGCACCACCGCGATGATCGGCCAAATCCAAATCTGCTTGCGCAAAAAGAGGCCTGTGCGCGAGATCGTCCGTCCCACGCTCGCATGGGCAAGCGTCATGTGCGCGCCGCCGCGAGCCTGACCAGCTTTCGACGCCCGAAACCATGACAAAGGATTGAAATTCATAGATGCCAATACACAAGTGCCAATGCCGCAACAACTTCCTACCGGGATTCCATTATAATTGAGTCGTCCGTGGACGGGCGAGGTAAACGAATCCCGCTAAATGTGCGGCCCATGCTGCCTGCTGCCGCCAGCGAAAACCTGGCCAAAGGACCGCTTCCAATACGCAAGGCTTTCCCAGCCAGCCGTACTCCCCATCAGGGATCCTATAAAGCCTCTCAGGCTCGCCTTACGATCGGTGCCGGGAAGGCCAAGGTCGGCCTTGCCCGACAATTTCAGGTGGCTTGTGACAAGCCATTTTCCATTAGCTATAATAAGTTGCTCGACACCTATCTTCTTTCAGTTACGTGACAATTCCTAGGTACGGGTTATGAAATACCTTTCTATAGCTCTCCTCGCGCTCGTGGCACTCGGTTCGTCGATCGCGGTGGGGCAGGTCATCTACAACAGCGCTTCGACGGCCGCCGAAGGTTTTGCCAACGGCATGAGCAATGTCATCGCGGCCCAAGGACAGAGAAACCTGTCCAACTCCCAAGCCGCCATCAATCTGGAGCAGGCTCGCAGCGCCAACATCGACAACCAGGTGAAGTCGGTCAACGCCTACTGGGAAAAGCGCGACATTTACAATCAGCGCCAGCAGGAGAACTTTGCGGAAATTCAACGCCAACGACAGTTCTACCTCGACCGCCACGGCTTGCAATCGCTCACTCCAGAAGAGTTCGATCGGGCCAGCGGCACCGTGACCTGGCCCAGAGTTCTCGAGCAGCAGCAATACGACCAGTATCGTACCAACCTCGACAAGCTGTTGAAACAGCGCGCTTACGCCGGCGCATTGACCAGCAACGAATTTCTGGAAGCAACCACGACCAACAAGGAATGGCGAGCGGCCATCACCAAGCAAAAGGGGGTTTACCCCGATCAAATCCTCAGCCAGATGCTTCGCTTCCTGTTGAAAATCAACCGCGAGATAAACGACAACCTGGGCTAGTGACGCTGCATTTCGCAAGGTGTCGCAGACAAGCTTCGATTGGACCAGGTTTTTTGGAGTTACTTTTTGATGAACGTGCATTTTGAACGGGCATTCTTGCCGTTGGTCGTTGCCATGCTTTTCTCCGTGCCGGCCCTCGCGGTTGAACACGATACGGCTACCAATCTGTCGACCGCCACCGCCGGAAGCGGCAAGGAACAACTCAAGGCTATCGACCACCTCGGTATGCAGCATGAACACGCCACGGCGGTCGTTCCCAAGTTGCGCGAGTTGCTCCAGAGCAGCGACCCGCAGGTTCGCTGGCACAGCGCCCGGTCGATCGGCGAATATGGCGACCTCGCCAATGCAGCCGTGGGTAAGCTCGTCGCGTTGTTGAAGGACAAAGACCCCGTCGTTCAATATCATGCGGCCATCGCCTTGGGAAAAATCGGCGACAAATCGGACGCGACTGTCGCCGCGCTCGTCGAGGCAGCCACCAGCCAGGACTCGCGCGTTGCCAGGGCGTCGATCGCCGCGCTCCGCAGCTTGAAACCTGGCCCTGAGCGGATTACAGCCGCGCTCAAGGAAGCTCTCAAATCGAACGACCAATCGGTTTCGATCTATGCTCTTGAAGCGATTGTTGAACAAGGTGCTCAATCCGTTCCACTGTTGAAGGAAACACTCAAACAGCCCGAGACCGCGTACTTGGCCTGCGCCGCCATTGAACAAATCGGTCCTGAAGCCGCCGGCACGGTTCCTGAGTTGACCCAGCTACTCCAAACAACAAAACATTCCCAGTTATTGATCCAATCGTTGCTAGCCCTCGCGAGCATTGGCCCCAAGGCCCAATCGGCTGAGAGTGCGATCCTTCCCCATTTGGAAATGACGACCGATGCCACGGTGCCCGTGGCCGCCGCGTACGCGCTCGGCTCAATCGGCGCGAAAGACGCCGACGCGGCGCTGAAGAAGACGCTTGCGAAAGACGATCCCTTCCTCCACATGGTCGCAACCTGGGCACTGGCCAAAGTGCATCCGGAAAACCAAGAAATGATGAAAGCGGCAGTCGATGCCCTGACCAAGGGCCTCGCCGACGAACGGCCGCAAATGCGCACCGCGGCTGCCCGCGGTTTGCAAATGCTCCAGCCGCCGCCGGAGTTGGTGGCGCCCGCTCTGATGGCGATTGCCAACGATCCTGATCCAGATGTGTCGGCCAATGTTGTGGCCGCCTTGGCGGGTTTAGGCGAATCGGCTGTTCCGCGCGCAGCCAAGGCGTTGCAAAATCCGCAGGTGCGCCCGCTGGCCCTCCGTGTTCTGACCCAAATGGGCCCCAAGGCAGCTGGTAGTGTCGATGCGTTGATCGCCTTGGCTAAAGACGCTGCTCCTGATTTACGCGGCAAGATCCATTTCACATTGGCGGCAATCGGCCCGGCTGCCGCCCCCGCGACAGAATTGCTGGTTGAGGCGATCGCGAGCGATGACAAAGTCATCAGTGAGAGCGCGCTGTATGCCCTTCGCGCGATTGGCCCTGGCGCCAAGGACGCCATCAAGCCGCTTGTGCAAAAAATGGAAGCCGACCAGTCGTTTGATTCGCTGGCCTCGGCCTGGGCTCTGTCGCGCATCGCGGCGGGCGACGAAGCCATTGCCAAGCAGGTGTTGCCCGTCGTGCTGCGCGGTTTGGCCGACGCCGACGAGCAGACTCGCTTGAACTCGGTGGACGCACTCGCCGGATGGGGCTCCTTGGCAGCGTCAGCCCATGCCGAACTGAAAAAAGCCGCGCACGAGGACAAAAGCCCAGTCGTCCGCGCCGCGGCCAAGGCCGCGCTCAAAGAGCCTGGCAGCGCGACCGGCTCGTAATCCATGCCCCGATACCCACCCACGAGCGGCCAACTCGCAATCCGCGGCTTGGCTCGTCTTTCGGTCTTCGCGCTCGCCTGCTGGCGGCAGGTTGGTGAATTTTGCGCGTGGCGTAGTTGTTGTCCGCTGACTCTGGTCATAGAACTAAGGGCAGCGGAAGCCATGCGCGTTCCGATTGTTCGGAACATTCTCTTCCCATTCCCATCTTCGACCCGACAAGCGGAGTCTGTATGCGAGCGAAACACATTCTCTCGGCGTTTGTGGCGGCGTACCTGATAACGACCTCTAGCGCGATGGCCGACCAGGCGGCCGACGAAGCGACTATCCGCGCCAACGCGGCCAAGTACGTGGAGCTGTACAATCGCCGTGATGCAAAGTCGATGGCCGCGATGTGGTCGCCCGACGCGGTGTACATGGACGATGACACGGGTGAAAAAGCCATCGGCCAGGCGGCCATCGCCAAGCAACTCGATTACGAGTTCGCCGGCGCGGAAGACGCGAAGCTCAGCATTCAGATCGAGTCGGTCGATTTCGTTTCGCCGAACGTGGCAGTCGAGAAGGGCACTGCCGAGGTGACCTATGGCAAACTGCCGACCGAGAAAAGCGAGTACACGGCGGTTCATGTGCGCCGCGACGGCAAGTGGCTGCTCGACCGTGTGACGGAAACGCTCGAGCCGACGCCGCCCCCCTCCAACTACGAACACTTGAAAGACATCGAGTGGATGATCGGCTCGTGGATCGACCAGGACGATAAGGCCACGATTCAAACCGACTGCGAATGGACCAAGAATCGCAATTTCATGACGCGCTCGTTCGCCGTCTCGATTGGCGACAAGGTGAACACCTCCGGAATGCAAATCGTCGGCTGGGATCCCATCGCCAAGCAAATTCGCTCGTGGGCGTTTGATTCGAACGGCGGCTTCTCTGAGGGCAAGTGGAAGCAGAAGGGAAAGAGTTGGATCGTGCAGCAAACGGGCGTGTTGTCTGATGGCGGCAAAACGACTGCTACGCACATCTTCACATCGGTCGACGACAACTCGTTTACCTTCAAGGCAATGGATCGAACCATTGATGGAGAAATGCAGCCCAACATCGACGAGGTTCTGATCGTTCGCAATACGGACAAATGACGCTTGTCTATTTCCTCGTTCTCTCTCAGAACTAATCGAACTTATATTTTCAGGTGCGACATGAAACGCAAGCTTTTCATATTCGTCGGTTTGATGGCGATACTGGCCTGGGTGTCGACGGAGCTTTGGGCTCGTGGCGGTCGCGGCGGCGGTGGGTTCGGCGGTGGCGGACATGGCGGCGGTGGATTCAGCCACGGCGGCGGTGGCGCGCGTCCGAGTTTTAGTGGCGGTGGCGGAGGGCGCCCAAGCTATGGTGGCGGCGGAGGACACACTCCTTCGATGTCGCGGCCGTCGTCCTCCTACCGACCACAAATGAGCCGTCCCTCGACAGGCGTGGCAGGCAGTGGAAGCCGACCTAGTACGAGCCGCCCAAGTTACAATCGTCCCGGCATGGGTAACCTGCCGACTCCCGGCGCGCGTCCCAGCGGCGGAATCAACACAGGCAATGTCGCGAACAGACCAACAACGCGGCCGGGCGGTGGAGATTTCCGTCCTGGTGGTGTTGCTGGTGGCGGACGGCCTTCGGCTGGTGACATCGATCGCTTTATCAACCCAGGCGGCAGTGGAAACTTTAATCGACCGGGCAGTGGCAATCGTCTGCCGGGCGGCGCGGCGGGCGAGTTTCTGCACGACCACCCCGGGCGCTTTCCTGGCGGTCAACCTGGTATGACTCGACCTGGCACCGGCGATATCGCCGGCAACACTCGACCAAGCCGACCAGGAGGCGGCGAAGGAATGGGCCCAACTCGCCCTGGCCAAGGGGGCGGTGGAGTTAGACCCGAGCGACCTGGTGATGACCGACCTGGTGGTGGTGACCGACCTGGTGGTGGTGACCGAC
>CAZGMU010000061.1:11866-16537 GCA_964526975.1 uncultured Planctomycetaceae bacterium | reverse complement strand
AATGACCAGCCCTAGTCAGGCCGTGCCGCAATTACCCCGCAAGCTTTGTGCCACATTTCAATTTGTTTGAAGCACCCAATGTATTCCGCTACAAAATGTGGTCTCGGTGCTGCTTATACCCCAATGGAGTGAAGCCGGATGCGTCATACTGACCGTGCAGCGACCAGTATTATTCAGTCTCTTCATGATCGCGATTTCAAGTGGAGTGCAGAGTGGAGACGCTGCTTGGCTTACTGGAAGTGGTCGGTGGTCCGTCAGGTTGTCTGTTACCGGGCCGCATAACTTAAGCGTTCGACATTTCCTCCTGGATTCTAACTACATAAATAGCAATGCGTTTTGTTCGATCACTACGAAGTTTATTCGTGGTATGCGGTTTGCTGAAAATCTTTTCCGCTTCGCTCAGCGGAGCAAGAGTAACCATTAACCGGAAGAGAAGCCATGTATTCCAACAAATCTTTGATACTCGTTGCGGGAGGTACGGCCACCGACCGCGAAACAATTCTGCGGGCCCTGGGCGACGAGTTCCATGTTGGTGCCGCGCAAACAACGGCGGACGCTCTAGCCCACTCCAACCAGGATGTGAGTTTAGTGATTTGCGACATGGAGTCGCCTCAAATTCAAGGAATGGAACTAGTTCGCCAATGGAAATCGCGACGACCCCATGCCTCTTTTATCGCTTTGATTTGTAGTGGGAATGCGAACGCTGCGATCGACGCCATGAAGGGCGGTGTTGCCGACTGCTTGGTCAAGCCAATCGAGGAGGACGATCTCCGTTCGAGCGCAATGCAACTGGTTCACGCTCATAGTGAGGGCGGTTCTGGTGCATCTTCCTCCAACGGAAGAGATCCGCAAGGGGCAGGTCGATCCCATATCGATATCCCACCCGGTACCTCGCTGGAAGACCTGGAGCGCGCTGCGGTGGAACAGGCTCTGGTGCAGCACCACGGTAATCGTACGCATGCTGCTCGAACGCTTGGCATCTCGGTGCGAACGCTCCAGCGCAAATTGAAGGCATGGGGGATGCCTATCATTTCGTTTCCCTCGACCGGGACGGGAAGCGGATTCCTGATGCCGGTGCAAGCCACGACGCCCCATATCTTTTCCACCCACGTCCATTAGCGCACATTAACTTCCCATCGGCTGCATGGTTCGATTGCCTGGTAGCGGCAGGCGGTCGAACCATTTTTTGTGCGCTATGAGCGAGTATTGCTAATTCGAATGCCTTGGTGCCGACTGCGTTCCAAATCTGGCTTTTGATAGCTGCTCTCTATCAATAAGCCGAGTTGGTTGGTTTTCTGGGGGGCGGGGGCGAGGACGCCCCGGCTCGCTGGGGTAGCGCAACAAAAAGCTCGGCAGAGCGTTTGCCCTGCCGAGCCTTCTCTGGGATCAACATGATCGAAGCCCGTATCGGCCATTAAGAAACCGGCGGGCGAAACCGCGGAGCTATCAAGCTAATGAGAAACAGCACGAGAAACACGAAAAACAATATCTGTGCGATATAGCTTGCCGTGCCGGCGATTCCACCAAAGCCTAGGACCGCGGCGATCAGGGCGATCACCAAAAACGTTAGAGCCCAACTTAACATGTTGCACCATCCCTTCTTCTCGATACTGAACTGGGGGCCGCATCGTGTAAGTTGTGGAACTGATTGCGGCTTGAAAAACGACACGAGGAGATAAAGCAAGCCCCGTGCCGAAGAATTCAAATGGGAAAACGGCGAGTATTTCGCGGCATTTCAGCATGGTGCGACAAGGTTCACCGCTTAAGACGCATTGACGCGGCCGCCGGTGAACCAGCCTGAACTATTAAAGAGCTGATTAGTCTTGCGGGGACTACTTGGAAGCCGCGTGGGAGAGAACTGGAGAAACTCGCTCGAGCGGCGAGCCGGAGAAGACGGAAAGCGTTGCTGCCGTCGCAGGCCTTGCCTAGAGCAAAGTTACTTGAGAGTGTCCGGGAAATTCCGGGTGGCACCCTATGCCGTTAACCCTTTTTCAGAAGAGGCTCACGCAGAGGCGCGGAGACGCAGAGTAAGAAATTGAACCACAAAGGCACGAAGGGCACGAAGAAAGAAGGATTATATTTTTGATGCAGCCACTTCAAAATTCTTCGTGTCCTTCGTGCCTTTGTGGTTCCATTTATTCTGGTCCTTGCGTCTTAGCGCCTTGGCGTGAGTTTTTTAAATTCCGGCCACGAAAAACGTCAAGAGTCACATAGATATCTGCTTTTCGCGTTTTTCGTGTTTTTAAGGGTTAATGGCGTTGGGTGGCACGTCCTGACGCTTTGGGAAGGGCGTGGTTCTCCAAGCCGCACAGTTCCACGCCCTTCGAAGACTCCGGGCGTGCCCCCCAGTCGTTCGAATTCCCAGACGGCCTCAGGTAACTAGTTGCTCACCGAGATCTCGTTGCCGCTCCGCGTGACCAGCTTCGCGAACTCGCGGATGTTGATATCCGCATTGAGCCACAACACCGAACCGTCACCCATGCAGAAATTTGCGCCGCCTGGATGAAACGCGTACGGTTCGCTGGTTCCCACGGTGTTGTAGTAGGGATGCGGAAATGTGCTGCCCATTTCGATGCCGTTCGTGCAGTTGACGGCGCAAGTTCCGACGTCGGTGGTACCGTCACCGCTGCTGCCATCGATGCTCATATCGCTGGCCGGCCGGCACCAGCCACCACCGTTCATGCGTTTTTCAGGGAACGTCTCGATCAGTCTTCCGCCACGATACAGGTAAGGCCGGCCGCCTGACTCGGCGTAGGCGATCGTCTTCGACAGTCCGTCGGTGATTTGGCGAATCGTAGCTGGAACGTTGTAGGCCAATAAACCGAGTCCCGGCGAGCCTGCCGCGGGAGGCATCGTGGCCGTCGAGGGCGCTGCTTCGTCGACAAGCCCAGCGGTTTTGAGGCGAGAATCGACAAAGATTGTCGGTGCATAGTCGGATGCTGCTCCAGTATCCGGGGTCCAAGGGGATTTTTCTGGCACGGCGTCTAATCGATTCGGTTCGGGCACAGAGGGGCACTGCAAAATTGCAATCTTCGTGTTCACAACCTCCTGATTCGTGGTGCCCTTGCTGTTAATTGTGGTATCACCCCAGTTTTTGGTTTGATCGTACTTGTCATACAGAGCGCTTTCTTCAAAAAAAGGAAGCATCAGTGTAAAACCAGCGATGCGCGGCAATGGCGTTAATCCCGGCGGCCGGATACTGGAAGGGAAAGTCTTCTTTGTGTCCACGTAGTTGTGGACCGCCAGTCCAAGCTGGCGGATGTTGTTCTGGCATGACCCGCGTCGGGCCGCTTCACGAGCGGCTTGAATCGCTGGCAGTAGCAAAGCCACCAAAATGCCGATGATGGCGATCACGACCAGCAGTTCGACCAACGTAAATGCTTTAGGTTTTAAGGACATAAGTTTTTCCTTGTGTGGGTCAGGCGTGTGCCTGAGGGAGTAAGCGAGATTGTTTTGTCAGGTTAAGGGCGGCTTTGCCCAGAAAATCGCGCTAAGCCGCAAGCGATTGGATAACGGCCGTTAAGGCCTGGCCTAAAAGGGTTAACGCAATTGAATCGGCTTGAGATGGTTCTCGCCCGCGGCCACCGTGACTTTCAAATCCGATGTCTTGGCCGACGCATATTTGGGCGGCAGCACATTGGGGCCGCCGATCAACTCGTTGTCTTGGCGCACTGGTTTGCACCACTGGACGGTAAGCACATATTCGCCTTCTGGCGCGCCGTCGTTACCGTCGTATGTCGTCAAAACAAACGAGCCATCCGCTCCGACAGTTGCCCGCGGCGTGGGGACACCTTCAATCGGATTTTTCGGGCTCAACGAAACGAAGGCCCCGGCAATCGGCTGGCCTCGAAACTGAATGGCGCCCTGGACGGGGTGAACCGCGACGTGATTCTTGTCACTGCGACCGCAGCCAACCAGCGACGGAACCAACAGCATCACGATTGCCCAACCAATCCAGCGTACCGCGCCTTCCTGGGCACATCTTGACCGAGGCATAACCACTCGGCCAACGTTGCGGACTCTCATAACTTTCCTCCAAATGAATGTTGTTGCCAAAATTGAATCTGCCTCTCCGCTTAAACGGAATGCAGGGCGCCTCCCGCTGCTCCGGCCAGGATGTCATCGAGTGTTTTCGCGAGCACAGGCAAATGCCGAAACGGGGTTTTCGATTCTGGGGTTCCTGATTTCGAAACGCCTGTGAACGGTGCCGTTTCGGAGTCGATCACTTGCTGGCGAATCGACGGATCGCCAACTGTGAGGTTGTCTTCGATGCCAAACACGCCGGCGACGTGCCGCACCAAGGCGGCAATTAACTGCCGGTCATAGAACGTGGGCACAACACCCGCAAGTTGCACCACGCCGTTTTGAGCCGTGAAGTGGACCAGGTGCCAACCGGCTCGCCTGTGAACGGAAAGAGCAATGCGAAGTCGTTGCAAAAGGTCCGCATCGCCGGCATGGAGAGCGGGGTTTAATCGAGTTGGTAATTGAGCGATAGACATACTTTGTCTCCTGATGAATGAGTTAAGCGCAAGAAATAGTTGTCGTTTTAGTCGTGGCAAAGCAGCAACCTGCCGAGTCGGCAGCGGCTACAACGATGGACGACAACAACAGCGCTCGGAGACGTAGCACCCGGTGATGCCCGCGAGCCTATCGGCAAGGAAGGAGCGAGTA
>CAZGMU010000061.1:4786-11856 GCA_964526975.1 uncultured Planctomycetaceae bacterium | reverse complement strand
TCACCGAAACGATCCGCGCGGAAGGGCTGGCATGCGTCCGCGGCGGGCGTGTGGAGATACTATCCGGGCTCAAGGCCGGGGAGTCCTCGGTCGGCAAGTTCGCGAGTGCGACTGGCCTGCGACAAGATTAGAAAACGAAGTAACCATGGGGAAATCCAAAGTGGATTTGCGCCTCTGGTTAATCCAGTCGGCCGCGAAATGGGAAGTTGAAGTTAAAGTATCTACTAAAGTGAAACTCTCTATCGTCAGGCTGCGGCCCGACCTACTGATTGCGTGAGTTCCGCAAGCGACGTTTTTCCGTGCGGTCGATCTGTATAACGACACCGTCCTGCACGATGATGTTCACCGATCCGTAGCGCAATCCGCGAAGCGCATCGCGAATCTGGGCAATCGTATCCTCGGAAGGCGCGGTTTGCTCGACGCTGGATGACTTAGGTTGTTGCGGAATTGATTCTGACACAATGACTCCTCCACCGATCATGTCGGGTATCCTTTCCAGTTTTATTGAGAACTGCGCGGTAATTGGACTCGATAAAAGCTTTCGGCTATCGGCTGTCAGCTATCGGCCAGAAAACAATGGGCCAATCACCGCGCGGTCTTCAACACTTCTCAAATTTGATAGTCAGGCAAGAACACACGTGTGTTTTTGGGGTAAATGAACACGCTTGCTCCCTCGGCGAGCCCCAGGCGTTGATAATCGTCTAGGCTGAGATCGACCAACACTTCCTGGCCATCGCTCGTGCGCGTCGTCACTTTGGCGATCGAGCCAGCCGGATTAATTCGCGACACGGTCGCCGAGAAGCTGGGCGCGCCGTTGCGATACAGCTTGATGTCCAGTTCGTGGGGGCGCATGTAAACCATCGCGGCCCCTTCCTTGCGATCGGGAAAGTAGTGCCCATCGAGCGGCACTTCGCCCAGCATCGCTTTGCCACCTTGAACGCGACCGTGGAAGACGTTCACCTGGCCGAGGAACTCCATGACGAACTGTGTGGCAGGTTTGTGGAACACTTCCTCGGGAGTGCCGATTTGCTCGATCTGTCCCTTGTTCATTACCACGACTCGGTCGGCCACTTCGAGGGCTTCTTCCTGGTCGTGCGTCACGAGAATGCTCGTGACGTGGATCTCCTCGTGCAGACGGCGAAGCCACGTCCGCAGACCTTGCCGCACTTTGGCATCGAGCGCCCCGAACGGTTCGTCGAGAAGCAGCACCTTGGGCTCAACCGCTAGGGCTCGCGCTAGAGCTGCTCGTTGTCGCTGGCCGCCGGAAAGCTGCGACGGGAAGCGTCTGTCCAGCCCTTCGAGTTGCACAAGGCCAAGCAGTTCGTGAACGCGGCGATCAATCTCGGCTTGGGATGGCCGCAACTTCCGCGGCAACACGCGCATCCCGAACGCCACGTTTTCGAAGATGCTCATATGGCGAAAAAGAGCGTAATGCTGAAACACGAACCCGACACCGCGTTGAGCGGCCGGGCGCGTGGCCACGTCCTCTTCATGGAAACGAATCCGCGAACGACGATCGGCCGCAGGCGAATCGAGGCCGGCGATAATTCGCAGCAGCGTCGTCTTGCCCGAGCCGCTCGGTCCCAGGAGCGCGACCAGCTCGCCGTCGTTAATCGCCAGGCTGACGTCGCGTAACGCTTGATAGCTTCCAAATGATTTGCTGATGTGAGAGAGCTCGATACTCATCGGACTGGTTCCTCTGCCCGCGCGGGCTCAAGGGCCTGTTCGTACTCGCGGCGGACGCGCCACTCGACGACCGATTTGGCGGCCAGCGTGACAAGTCCCAACAGAGCGAGCAGCGAAGCGACGGCAAACGCCGCGGCATACTTGTATTCGTTGTAAAGAATCTCGACATGCACCGGCAGCGTCGTGGTCGCGCCGCGAACATGTGCCGAGACGACATTCACGGCGCCGAACTCGCCCATCGCCCGAGCGTTGCACAGAATGACACCGTACAGCAAAGCCCACTTCACATTAGGCAACGTCACTCGCCAGAACGTTTGCCAACCACTCGCGCCGAGCGACACGGCGGCCAACTCCTCGTCGTTCCCCTGCTCTTGCATCAGCGGGATTACTTCCCGGGCAACGAACGGAAACGTCACAAACAGCGTCGCCAGGATGATACCCGGCACGGCGAAAATGATTTGTATATTGCGTTGATCGAGCCACGGCCCAAGCCACCCGCGCAAACCGAAGAGCAGCACAAAGATCAATCCGGAAATCACCGGCGAAACCGCGAAAGGCAGATCGATCAACGTGAGCAACACGCTTTTTCCGGGAAAACGAAATTTGGAAATTGCCCACGCCGATGTCAGACCAAACACCAGGTTCATCGGCACGCAGATGAGCGCGACCAGCAGTGTCAGGCGAATCGCGGAGAGGGCGTGTGCATCAGTAAAACTGGCGACATAAACCCCCACTCCCTTGCGAAATGCCTCGGCAAAAATAGCGGCCAGCGGCACAAACAGCACCAGTATCAGAAATACCAGCGAGGCGCCGATCAACAAGACCTTGACCCAAGTCGACTCGTCTGTGGCCAGACGCAGCCGATTCGCGAGATCTGTTTCGATCAGCGAGGTCTTCGGCTGAGCGCCTCTCAACGATGGAACTGCGACCGTGCTCATACCGCACCTCGATACTTTCGCGCGCTCCACCATTGAAGCGCGTTGATGGCAAAGAGCAGCACAAACGAGGCGCCCAGCATTATCGTGGCGATGGCCGTAGCGCCGGTGGTGTCGTTTTCTTCCAGCTTTGTAATGATCAACAGCGAGGCGATCTCGGTTCGCATCGGCATGTTGCCCGAAATGAATACGACCGAGCCATACTCACCCAATGCGCGGGCAAAAGAGAGTGCGAAGCCGGTCAGCAGCGCGGGCATCAGTGATGGAAAAATGACGCGCCAGAACGTCTGCCAGCGTGTCGCCCCCAGGCTCGCAGCCGCTTCCTCCGATTCGCGGTCGATCTCCTCGATCGCCGGTTGCAGCGTGCGAACGACGAACGGCAGGCCGATGAACGTGAGCGCAATGATAATGCCGAGCGGCGTAAAGGCCGCCTTGATCCCCAGCGGATCAAGATACTGTCCGATCCAACCGTTCTTGGAATACACCGCCGTGAGAGCAATACCTGAAACGGCCGTGGGCAGCGCGAACGGCAGATCGACCAAGGCGTCGATAAACCGTTTGCCTGGTAGGGAATAACGAACAAGCGTCCAAGCAACCATGAGCCCAAACACCGCGTTGATCAGCGCCGCCACGAGCGACGTGCCGAACGTCAGCTTATAGGAAGCGACGACGCGCGGATTCCAGGCCGAGTGCCAGAAGCCGCCCCAACCCAGCGTCAGGCTTTTGATCACCAGCGCACCCAACGGCAATAGCACAATGATGCTCAAGTAGAGCACCGTGTAGCCCATTGTCAGGCCGAAGCCAGGCAGGGCACTCGATTTGGTTCGTGCGAAGGCCATAGAAATATAGGAATATAGAAGGGTGATTGGCTAAAACGTCGAGACTTGCTGTGTGCTGGCGCGTACGCGTTTATTTCAGACCGTAGATCGAATCGAACACGCCGCCTGCTTTGAAGTGCTTATCGTGAGCTTCTTGCCAGCTTCCAAACACATCCTTCACGGTGAACAACTTGAGTTCGGGAAACTGCTTCACAAGGTCTGGATCGGCTTTGCTTGGGTCGCTGGGGCGATAATAATGCCTAGCCGCAAGGTTTTGGCCGGCAGGCGTGTAGAGGTATTCGAGATATGCCTTCGCAACATCGGCCACGCCGTGAGCCTCGGCATTTTTATCCACCACTGTCACCGGGGGCTCAGCCAGCACGCTCACCGACGGCACGACCATCTCAACCGCATCAGGCCCTAGCTCCTTGATGGCTAACAGTGCTTCGTTCTCCCAAGCCAAGAGCACATCGCCGATGCCGCGCTGGACGAATGTGGTGGTCGAGCCACGGGCGCCGGAATCGAGCACAGGCGCATTCTTGTAGAGCGCCGCGATATACTCGCGCGCCTTGGCCTCGTCGTTGTTGTTCGTTTGCAAGGCATAGCCCCAACCGGCCAGGTAGGCGAGACGACCGGCGCCCGATGTTTTCGGGTTCGGCGTGATCACCTCGATCCCCGGTTTCACCAAATCATCCCAATCCTTAATGCTTTTTGGGTTGCCCTTGCGAACAAGAAACACGACCGTCGAATGGTAGGGGCTGCTATTGTGAGGCAACCGTTTATCCCAATCGGCCGGAAGCAATTTGGCGCCGGCGATCTGATCGATGTCGTAAGCAATCGCGAGCGTAACGACATCGGCTTTAAGCCCATCGATTACCGCGCGAGCCTGCGCGCCAGACGCAGCGTGCGAAGGAGTGACCTCAACCTCCTGGTGCTTTTCTTTCAGCCAATGCTGGGCGAACTGCTCGTTGAACTCGGCATAAAATTCGCGCGTCGGATCGTACGACACATTGGTGATCGTAATCGCCGACTTGCCCCCATTCTCAGCCTTCGGCGTAGAGAGCCCGCACCCTACCACGCCACTCAACGCGGCCAGGAGGCTAAATCGGTAGAGCGCTTGAAAACGAGCCATGAACGGCGTTCCTCCCTGAACCGCACACCGCGATCGGGCTTCGTGAAGTCCTTCGCGATGGCGCATGAATCGTTCGTCTGTTGGCGGGTTAAAGTGGGTTGGGATTTGGCCAGATAGGCTGAGCCGTTTAATTGGCTTCGACTATCCCGCTCTTGCTAAATCCCTACTAAAGCAATCGAGATGCCAAATTCCCTGAAACGCCAAAATCTTGTTTTTATGGAATTTTCAGCAAGTTACTGACACTAAAGGCTCGATGAAAATCCCCGCCATCCATAAACTATCATATACAATAGATTCATAACCATCTCATTTGACAGATGTTGACCATATATGCTAGAATGGATGTCTTATGGAAACAGCCCCCACCTTTCAACTGGCTCTCTGGCAAAGCGTTTCACGACATTTGGATGTCACAGAGTCGACCGAATCTACGGCCGAACTCCTGGCACACCACGTGCCAATCCATTCGCTCTCCGCACGGCGGCTCGAACCCGAGCATTTTCGTGTACGCGTCGTTGCCCATTGGCCCGCAGACACACACGAACCATCGACAGGCGAAACCCACTTGCAGAAAAGTGCGTGGAATCGACTCGACCGCTGGATGCGTCAAAGGATAGTTACGCATTCCTCCACCCACGACGCGGAAGCAAGGTCGCTACTTGAGCTTCTACAAATTCCCAATACAGGCCACGACTGGCTCTTCGCTCCGTTGGTCGGCGAACATGGTTCGCTAGGTGTGTTAGCAGCGCGAGCCGTGCTGAACCACCGCTTCAACGAACAAGACATCAAGCACTTTAGCACGACGCTAGAGCCGATGAGCATCGCGCTAGACAATGATGCGCGATTGCATGAGTTGGCCTCTCTGCGTGAAGCGGCAGAGGCCGAGCGGCAAACTCTGCTGCGTAGGCTTGGCCGTACCGAGGCTGGCGAGAGAATCGTCGGCGAGGACGAAGGCCTTGCGCACGTCATGCAACGCGTCGACCTCGTGAGTCGCTCCGAGGTGCCTGTGCTGATCTTGGGCGAGACAGGAACGGGCAAAGAACTCGTTTCAAGGGCGATCCACAACCGCAGCGAGCGACACAGCGGCCCATTCCTGCGCGTCAACTGCGGAGCCATCCCGCGAGAGCTAATTGACTCGCAACTGTTTGGCCACGAACGTGGCGCGTTTACGGGCGCAAGCGAAGCCCGCCAAGGCTGGTTCGAACGGGCCGATATGGGCACACTCTTTTTAGACGAAATCGGCGAGTTGCCGCTCGACGCGCAAGTGCGATTCCTGCGAGTGCTGCAAGATGGTTTCGTCGAACGTGTGGGGGGCTCCAAGCCGATTCGCGTCAATGTGCGCGTAGTGGCCGCGACGCATCGCGACCTGGCGGCAATGGTCCGCGAAGGAACGTTTCGTGAAGATCTGTGGTACCGCATTGCGGTGTTTCCGATCTTGCTGCCTCCGCTGCGCGATCGGCCGGAAGACATCCGCGCGCTCGCGCTGCATTTCGCCCAACGCGCGGCAATCCGTTTTGGCTTGTCGCCCGTCGAACCCAGCGACGATGACATCGCCCTGCTCCAAAGCTACGATTGGCCTGGCAACATTCGTGAACTAGGGGCGGTCATCGACCGCGCCGCCATCCTGGGAGACGGCCGCTCATTGGAATTCGCTGCCGCGCTTGGCATAGGAGGCCCCGTCGCGATCAGCACCATGCCGAAGCTCAGCACCGTGAATTCGACTTCCACCATTCCACAGCGCAACAAAGTCACCCCGCTCAACGACGCGATGAGGGCCCACATCGAATCGGCGCTGAGCGCATCGCGCGGCCGCGTCGAGGGGCCGCACGGCGCGGCCCGAATGCTCGCCATCAATCCTCATACGCTGCGCGCGCGCATGCGAAAGCTGAAGATCAATTGGACCGCGTTTCGCGAAGTCGATTCTGTCGATTGACGCCAACCAGGCGGCGCTCGCTTCGCTTCAAGACTCGCTTTGTGCCGCCAGCAGCGGAACATTGACCGCATGAACGCGCGTGCGATCCACAATTCCACGCAGCAGCGTCGCGAGAGCATGGAATCGCCCCACGTCGAGCAGATGCGCTGAAGTCAACGATGTGCCAGGCTCTAGGGTAAATGCCCCATCGCCAGAAACGCGCACAGCCACCACGCCATCGTGATAGAGATGGCTGCCATCGGTGAAGTGCGTTAGCTCATAGATTCGCTCGGCAATTCGACCTCGTAAAGCTTGGGCTTCCTCCGTTACACATTCGAGGAAATAACCGTCGTGCGGCGCACCCGCCTCGAATGCCCGACGACTGCCATAGAAGTTCGGCTTCTTGAGATACGGGCCATCGTACTCGGGGCAAAACGTATCGCAATTGCCGCAATGGCCGGAATGGCTTTCGCCGAAATGCGCCAGGATGGCCTTGCGCCGGCAGCCTGCCGTCTCGCAGATGGCGAGCAGCGCCGTCAGCTTGGCGCGCTCGATACGCTTGATCTCGTCGGCCGCCCCGCCCTCGT
>CAZGMU010000061.1:0-4776 GCA_964526975.1 uncultured Planctomycetaceae bacterium | reverse complement strand
GCAATGGTTGCAGTAGTCGGCGAAATTGGCAATTTGATCAGCCTGTTGCAGCTCAAACACCTTCTCCTCGCCCACAGGAACAACTTCGCCGCCCGGGCGGATTTCCACGTCGTGATAGGCTAAGCGAAGCTCGCCGGTATGATAGGTGAAATTGGCGTCGTTCGGGCAAACCGGAATGCACTTGTCGCAAGTGATGCAATCGAACGTAACGAGGTGTGAATCGATTTTCTTCGGCGTCGCTCGATTCTGGCTGGCATGGTACCGCTGGTCGGCCTGGGTTTCGGCAACCATAATCGGCGTATTGAGAAAGCCAGCTTGAATCGGATCGCCACCAGCAGCCGCGCGCTGACCACGGCAATCGAGAATGAAATCGTCGATCGTGCGAGCGCCGCATTTCTCCATTTGCTTTTGCAAGTCATGCAAATAAGGCGGAAGCCGACCGTAGCCGCCTGTTTTGAGCAAATCCGTGCAGGTCGTAACGGGCACGATGCCACAAGCGACGACATTCGCGAAGTTCTTGCGGTCGATACCTGCCGAAAACGAAATCGGAAACCGAGCTCCCACGGCCCGACGAAACTCGTTGGCAAGCGTCAGCGTAATCACGTGGAGCGGCGCACCTGACAGATACATGACCTTTTCTGTCGGCACGAAAAAGTTCCCTCGGTTCTCGACTTCCAGCGTATTGGAGAACTTGGCCCCCAGCGTCAGATTTCGCGATGCCGCAAGTCGAGTAAGGCGGCCGCAGATTTCGAGCGACTCGTCGAACTGCAGACCCGAGGTATACGCTTTCTCGTTTACCCGCACATCGGAATAGCCCATGATATCGTAAAGCAGATGCTCCAATCGATCCTTGCCGAGCATCGGGGGGTTCATCTTGATGATGACATGCACGTCGAGTTCCGCCAGCAGGAACTCACAAATCCGCTCGATCTCTCCGGCGGGACAGCCGTGGAACGTCGAGAGCGTAATGCTGCGACTAAGATTCGTCGGATAGTCGAGATCGCGCAGCGGCCCAAGCCAACGTGGAATCTGATCACGCAGCCGATCGATCGTCTCTCGAGCATCGATCAAACCACGAATAAAACTGACGACCTTCGAAGTTTGAATGCCGGCCAGATCGTAGCCAATCGACATATCGTAAATCGGCTCGCCGACCGTGCCCGCCATCGAAATATCGCCGAACGGGTTGCCGAACACGTTGGGTGCATGTCGCAACATATGGATAAGCATGGCGCCGGCAACATACTGCTCGAGCGAATCTGGCACGCGCAGCTCCTGCGACCATTCGATGTTGTAACCCACATTGGCCGCTTGGATGCACGGCCGGGCGATCGTTAGCTCGTCGTTGACCTGAACCGTCTTCAACTCCATGATCCGGCCGCCGCCGAGCCACGAGAGGACGAGGTTTTGAGCCATCTGCGACTGCGGCCCCGACGCCGGCCCCGAGGCGTTGCCGGCCACGCGATCGTGGAAGCGGACCGACAGATCCGGGGCATTTTCTCCAGGCAAATACCACTTTTTAGCAGGCAGATCGAAGATAGCCTGCTGATTGCGAAACTCCAGTCGCATCCGCTGGATGAGATCAACGAAGGGCGTACAGAAAAGATCGACCATCGAAACTAGTCAAGTTTGTGGATCGTGAGCCTGTTGGTTCGCGTTATTATAACTTCTCTTCCGCCCGCTGGCTTGGCTAGCGCCGATGGGCGAAATACGGTAATGTAAAGGCATCATGGCTACCACATCGTACGTCACCGAGCTGACTTGCATCCACTGTGGATCGACTTATCCCGGTGCGAGCCTCGCAACCGGCAGTGGCACGTGGATGACCTGCCCTAACTGCGGTCCGGCCGACGGAATTCTCGATATCGGCTACGACCTGGATCGGCTGAAGGCCGCGTGGCACGATCAGCCACTCGCCGAACGACCGCGCAACCATTGGCGATACGAAGAGCTGCTGCCGCTCGAACCAGGCAGCGTCCGACACGATTGGCAGGTTGGCTACACGCCCATCATCGATGCAGAAAGATTGGCGCTCCACCTGGGCGTACGGCAACTCTTGTTCAAAGACGAGGGCCGCAACCCGACCGCTTCGTTCAAAGACCGCGCCAGTTCGGTCGGAGTGGCGCACGCGCTGCAATTGGGCGCGAAAACCATCGCGTGCGCATCGACGGGCAACGCGGCCAGCAGCCTCGCCGGCCATGCGGCTCTTGCTGGCTTGCCGGCCAAGATCTTCGTGCCGCAAACGGCCCCCGAACCAAAGATCGCCCAGCTTCAGGTGTTCGGCGCGACGGTCTTTGCAGTGAAGGCTTCCTACGACGCGGCCTACGACTTGTGCTCCGCGGCTTGCCAGGAGTTTGGCTGGTACAACCGCAACTGTGCGATTAACCCCGTGCTCGTTGAAGGCAAGAAGACGGCCGGGCTGGAAGTGGCCGAACAATGTCGCGAGCTGGGAATCGTCCCTGATTGGGTAGCGGTAAGCGTCGGTGATGGCTGCACGATCGCCGGCATTTGGAAGGGGTTAAAACAAATGCGCGAACTGGGCGTGATTGATCGCTTGCCGCGATTGATTGCCGCACAAGCCGCAGAGGTCGCTCCGTTGCGATATGCAATGGAGCACGATCGGTTGCCGGCACCGAGCAACGGCACCACGATCGCCGATAGCATCGACGTGCATGTGCCACGCAATTGGCGCAAGGCAATCCACGCGATCAACGAGGCCCACGGCGAGCTCGTCACCGCCAGCGACGAAGCCATTCTCGCAGCCATGCGAATGGCCGGTCGGCACGGCGTATTCGCCGAACCGGCAGCAGCAGCCTCGCTCGCGGCGGCCGTCGCGGCGATCGACTCCCAAATCATTAAGCCGGAAGAAAGAGTGTTGGTGATGATCACGGGAAGCGGTCTCAAAGATACCAAAAACGCGATCCGAGCCGGCGGCAAACCGATTCCGGTTGAACCAAATGTTGCGGCTATTGAAAGTGCATTAAAAGTCTCACGCAAAGGCGCAGAGGCGCAAAGTTGACAGTTTCATTCTTCTTTGCGCCTTTGCGTGAGACAATATCAAAGCTGAAAAGAACTAAATAGTATGCAAGCTGACGAGAAAGTATTGGCCCGGACGATCGAGCGATTCCGAGAACGAAAGATCTTGTTGCCGACATTCGCTCAGATGCGCGATCCGAGCAAAGTGCCCGATAAGATCAAGCAGCGGCTCAAAAATGTTGGGCTATGGGACATCGATCCGGTCAACCTCTTTCGCATCACCTGGAAGAACGAGCCCGTCGAGCGCGGCGGCTTGTACAACCAAGGCAACTGGATCGAGTTCCCACCCGCGCTCACCGGCGTCGATGCGCGAATCATCGGGATCGTCGGCAAGTTCTTTCCTACCGGTGCACACAAAGTCGGCGCCGCCTACGGCTGCCTGGTGCCGCGATTGGTCAGCGGACAGTTCGACGCCACGCAGCACAAAGCCGTTTGGCCGAGCACTGGCAATTATTGTCGCGGCGGAGCATTCGACTCGGCGCTGGTGGGCTGCACGGCCGTCGCGATCCTGCCCGAGGAGATGAGCCGCGAACGATTCGAGTGGCTTAAGGAAATCGGCGCCGAAGTGATCCCGACGCCTGGCTGCGAATCGAATGTGAAAGAAATTTACGACAAGTGTTGGGAAATTCGCAAAACGCGGCCCGATTGCGTGATCTTCAATCAATTCGAGGAATTCGGCAATCCAACGTGGCATTACCACGTGACCGGCAAGACGATCGACGAGATATTTCGAGGCCTCGGCAACGATTTGAGATTGTCTGGCTACGTCTCGGCTACCGGCAGTGCGGGAACGATTGCGGCCGGCGACTATCTGCGAACCGTTCACCCGTCGATTCGCGTTGTCGCCACCGAAGCCCTGCAATGCCCCACGCTCTACCAGCTTGGCTTCGGCGGCCATCGAATCGAAGGCATCGGCGACAAGCACGTGCCGTGGGTCCACAATGTGCGCAACACCGATATGGTCGCGGCCATCGACGATGAGCAATGCATGGCGCTCTTTCGCTTGTTCAACGAACCGGCCGGGCAGACGCATCTCAACCACATCGTTGGCGACGACCTGATTTCGAAACTGCCGCAACTCGGCATCTCCGGCATCTGCAACCTTGTAGCCGCCATCAAGACGGCCAAATACTACGACATGAACGGCCGCGACGTAATTTTCACTTGCCTGACCGACTCGGCCGGCCTGTACAAAAGCCGGCTCCAGGAGCTGGCCGAGGAGCATGGCCCCTACTCTGACACGCGGGCCATGTATGACGAGGCCCGCTATCTCGATGGCATCGTGATCGATCATGTTCGCGAGCTGACCTACTTCGATCGCAAGGCGCTTCACAACTTCAAGTACTTCACCTGGGTAGAGCAACAGGGCCGCACGTCCGACGAGCTGCGCGAATTGTGGAACCCTGAGTTCTGGGAACGAACCTTTGCCCAAGCCGACGGATGGGACAAACAAATCGAAGCATTCAACGAACAAACTGGCGTGCTTGGCTTGCTTTAATCAGACAAATTCACCACAGAGGATACCGAGAACGCAGAGAGGCTTATTTTAGCCGCAGATAAACGCAGGCGGACGCAGGTTTAATTCAAGGCAAAAGTATTCGATTCTCATCTGCGTTTATCTGTGTTCATCTGCGGATTCTTTAAGTGTCTTCTCCGTGCTCTCCCTGTCTCTGTGGTTAATCTTTAGAAGCTATTTCAAAACCTGTTGATGATTGCTAGTATCCCGCCTTCTGGTACCGC
>CAZGMU010000060.1:0-16740 GCA_964526975.1 uncultured Planctomycetaceae bacterium | reverse complement strand
AGCAGAGCTTTCAGTGGATCGAGTGGCGGGGGTTTGGATCGTAGCGCGACGACGAGCCGTTCATCTGGCAGCCAAACCGTGGCGCGGCCGATCGATGGCGCGATACCTGGTCGCAGTGGAGCTCCTAGTGGTTCCTCGTTGCCAGATTTCTCGCGAGGCGGCAGCCCAGGCATTAGCGGTAGCTCGGCGATTTCTGGCAGCAATGTTCCACGAACGTTCGGCAACAGCAGCAATTCCTCGCAGTTCAACCGGTTCTCCGAGAATTTTCCGCAGGTGGATCGAGCGCGTGAAAACAGCTCTCGCGTCAGCGCGCCAGGGAATAATCAGAATCGCGACGGAAATAACAATAACAACGCGAACAACACTTCCAGTAGCGTGAAACGCACCGTCGGCGGTTTAAACAATCCGACGGGCAACCCTCAGTTGCCTGGCAACGCGCTAGGTGGTGGCAGGGGAGACAATCGCTTTGGCCGACCGCAGACGAACCCGTCGGCCAATCAACCCGGCACGACCGGGACAAACTCGCAGGTGTCTAAGGGCAAAGTCGAAGACTTCTTGCAACTGCGACGTGACAACAATGGGAAGACGCTGGACGGTGCGGCAGGTCGCAATGGAAGCGACGGCGCGAGCAGCGCGTTTTCTCGCAACGGCAATCCGTCGAACGATGCCGCAGGACGATTCAAGTCTGGTCAGTTGGGTCCGCAGAAGTCTGCCGATGATTTGAAGAAGGACGCCGATCAGGCCTGGGTGAAGCGATTTGGCAATGGTGATGGTAAGCCCGGCGGCGTATTCAAGGGTCCTAACAATGGTGGCGACCGCGACGGCAAAGGTGACCCGCGCTCAGGCATTGTGAACCTCAATGGAAATAAACCGGGCAGTCGCAATTGGAAGTTCGACAAGGACTTTGTCGATCGCAACTACAAGGATTGGCGGAAGGGATCGTCTGATGGCAAGGGTGGCAAAGGCGACTATCGCGATTGGTCTGGTCAGTGGAAAAAAGGAGACCGTTTTGCGGCGGCCGACCACATCCGCCATAGTTGGAAGAATGGCAAGGGAAAAAACCTGCCTTTCTCGAAGGATTGGTGGGGCGGACATCATCACCACGACAAGCATTGGAACCACTGGGATCATTTTGGCGATCGCCATTATCGGCCCTATCACTGGTGGGGCTGGTGCTCGGCCCCGCGGCTTACGACTTGGGTCTCATTTGGCTGGACTGATCCGTGCTACTGGGACTATGGCCCGGGCGAGTACATCTATTGCAACAACGGCGTTGTGTATGTGAACGGTGCGTGGTTCGAGCCGGCGCCCGTATTCTATCAGCGGACGCTGGTGCTCGCGCAGCAAGCGCCGGTGTGGACGTCGGTGCAAGCCGCGCAAGTCGAATGGCTGCCGCTGGGTGTGTTTGCGATTGCTCGCGATGGCGTAGCCGACCAGAACGTGCTGGTGCAACTAGCCGTCACGCGCGACGGCGTGATCGGCGGCAATATCTTCAATCAACTCACGGGAGAGTCGTTCCCGATTCAAGGCACCGTTGACAAGCAAAGCCAACGAGCTGCCTGGACTTACACAGACAGCACTGGTGCTCAGATTGTGATGGAGAGCAGCATCTTCAACCTGACGCAGCCAGCCGCGACCGGGCTGATTCACTACGGACCGGATAACATCCAGGTGATGGAGCTGGTGCGGCTGGAGGATCCAGGCGCGGGGATGTAATGACCCACTTGGGAACGACTCAAGAATAACTTTCCCATTTCCAGAATAACCCCAGAGGCACAGAGGGCACGGAGAAGAAAGCGAAGAGCATCTAACAAAATGAATGAAACCGCCAAGAACACCAAGGACGCCAAGCAATTCACTGCTGATTTCTGTCATCCTTGGCGTACTTGGCGACTTGGCGGTTCCATTTGTTAGCCGCATTTAAGGAGGATAGGACCACGAATCTTCACTGATCCCCGCTAATATCAACCATCCAAGAAGGAGACTATTTTTTCCTCATTCATGATTCTGATTGATTCGTGGCGATTCGTGTTCTTCTGTCTCTATTTCTGTCTTCTCTGTGCCCTCCGTGTCTCTGTGGTGAATCCTCTCTGCCGAAGTTGTTTTTGAGTCATCCTTTAGCGCTTTCATTGGCGAGCGTGCAATTCCTTGAGAAGCTCGACGGCGGTTTCGGCCAGTAGCTCGCCGCCGCCGGGCTCGACTTTGGAATTGGTCGGTTCATATCCACCTTCGGCGAAGCCGCGACGAGTGGGGATGTAGCCGGGGTAGTCGTTGCTCAGTTCGACGACGATCGTCGTGGGGAAGGGGGAACGTTTCTTGATATCCAGGCCTAGCTCGGAAAATAGCTCGCCAGGTAGAGCGACGATGGCCACTTGGTCACTGAGTCGAAACGCCTGCACATCCATGGGCAGCGCCTCGACGCCATAATCGGAGATGCCGACGATCTTGACCGCGCTGACCTGCTCGCCCCCCGGCAGCTCGCGGGTGCCGACCTTGCTCAGCTTTCCGCGTGCCGCCTCGACCTCGGCAGGCGTGTAGCGTTGCAGAGGCACGGAAACTGTTTTACTGATCGTCGCGAGCTTGGGTTGATCGACTACTGGGAGATCCTTGAGGGCCGCGGCAACGGTCGTACCGAGCGCATCGCCGATGCGCTTGGCCTCCTCGTGAGTTTTTTGCGCTCGCTTCGTGGACAAGTCGAGGTGATTGATGTCGCCGCTGGTGCCTTGGGCGAAGACCGGGAGGTAGTCGGCTCCCAGGTCTTGCTTGAGACGCTCGCCGAAGAAGTAGGGATAATCGGCCGAGAACTCAGTTCCACCGGTTGTATCGGCATGCAACGCGAAGACCGTGAGGCCGGCGATGGGTTTACCATCGCGACGCAGTTGCACGAGCCCGACTTGTGGATCGATCGGGCCGGCGGGGCCGGCGATGTTCGGGTTCAGCTTGCCGGGATTGGTTCTCACGCTGCCATCACGCATCTTGTACCGACGGTTGAACGACAAGCCTAGTTGCTCGGCAAACCCAGCCGATAGTTCCACCGGCGCGGTTTGTTTGGCGGCAGTCTTGATTAGATCGACGAGCTTTTTCGAGAACTCGGCGGGATAGTCGACGGCCTCGTGCGAGTCGGAACCGTTCTTTTCGACTGCGGTTTTGTGGAAATAGTCGCGCAAGGGGCCAAAGTAGAGAGGGCCGGTGTGCGAATGGGTTGCGGCGATGAAGATATTCTCGCGGGGAATACCGGTGGCCTTCGAGGCCTCGGTACGGACGGCGCTCGTGACGCTCGTCGGCACGCCGACCATGTCGCAGAACACCCAGGCAAAGCGCTGGTCGCCTTGTTCCAAGACGATTGCCTTGGCATGAAGCGGGTTGTGCATGCCGGTGCTGAAGCGCTCATAGAAGTAGCCACTCATGCGGTAACCGATCGGCGGCGTGACGTCGACCATGGCGGTGCCGGCGCGGAGAGGCTCCGTGGCGTGCGCGGTTTGTAAGAAGGAGTGCGATAGGGCTGATGCCAGGAGGCCAACGGTGAAAATGAGGCGTTGCATGGAGGACCTCGCTTATTGAAGGTGTTGAAGTTTTGTAGCGGGAGATTAGCTTCTGGTAGTTTGCCCTCACCCCAGCTCTCTCCCAAAAGGAGGAGGGGTTTGAAATACTACTGGACCGCCGGTTGGGGTTGTGGACCATCTTTGATCGGCCACAGTTCCCAGCGGCGGAAGAAGATTTCGGCTAGTTCTGATTGCAGTTGCAGTCGGCCGGCGCGCGGGGAAAGATCGCGACCTTCGTTGACTTGTTTGCCGTTGACGAACACCTGCACCAGGCCGCCATCAGCGATCACGTCGAGCCGCGTCCATTTGCCGTGCGGGCTGTCGGGATCATGCGAGCCGCGGAAGCCGAGTACGTCTTTCCAGGCGGGATCGCGGCCGAACCAGTTGATACGATGCCGGTTTTTGAAATTGAAGACCTCGGCCGGACCATTTGCATCCCAAATGGTCTGCTTGTTATCCCCTTTCTTTACGTTGGTGGTGAGCGAAATCGGCACTGGTTTGCCTTGTTCATCGTTGCCGTTGACCAGGATGAAGTCGCCTACGCCTCCCTCGATGATTTGCACTTCGATCGACGGCATCCAGGTGCCGCGGAATCCGCCGTCGGCGCCGTTACTATGAATCAACAGGCCGGAGTCACGGGCAGCACGTTCGCGATCGGGCCAAGCCTTCTCGCCCCAACGGTATTCGAGCACGAGGTGATAGTCCTGGTAAGCGTCTTTGGTGATGATGCTGCCGAGGCCGTCGCCGGTGACGTGGAGTTGGCCATCGGTGACGCGGAAGACGCGGCGCGGATCTTCGCGGTGTGTGTCTTTCAGCCACGTGTAGGTGTTGCCCAGCGTTTTGCCGTCGAAAAGGCGAATCGGGCCATCTTTAGGCGTGACGACCTTCGGGGTCGGCGCGGTTGCTGTGGGCTCGGCAAGAGCTATGGCCGATGAAATGGATAGGAGCAGCGTAAGCAGGATGCGGGTCATGTGAAGATATTGAAGAAAGGGGAGGCGGGGTTAGGATATAAAGTGGGAAAGCTTCTCACGCAGAGTCGCGAAGGCGCAAAGTTCTGTACAAATTTTTGGAACACTACGTAGTCTGTCAGTGGTGAATTGATCGGTGTAGCTGGACTCGCAAGAGTCCGGCCCATACGGTTAGGACCGAATTCTTGTGAATTCAGCTACCATCAAACGAGAGCTGATAGACCACTAAAGTAATTGCTTTGAACTCTTGGCGTCTTTGCGTGAGACCATCTTTCCTTTTCGTGTATTATTGAGTCATGTTTTTCACGGATTGCTTGCCCAAAAAATCTTCTTAAAGTGCCTTCAAGAGTTTTTTCCAGCGCTCCCAGGCGTCTTCGCGAGCCTGTTTGTTGGCTTCGGTTCCGGCCGGGTCTTCGCCGTGACGCATGAAGCCGTGGCCGGCTCCTTTATAAATCACCGGCTCGTACTTTTTATTGGCCGCCTTCATCAGCTTGGTTACGTCGGGGATCGAGGCGTCGATGCGGGCGTCGTTCTCCGCGTAGAAACCATAGACCGGGCACTTCACGCGCGCGACCGCTTCCGCATCGATCGGCTCGTAGCCGTAGAACACGAAAGCCGCGTTAAGTTGGTCATTGTTCGTGGCGTAGCGCAACGATTGCCCACCGCCCCAACAAAAACCAGCCACGGCCACCGCGCCGCTCGCTGCCGGTAGCTTCTTAGCGTAGTCGCAAACCGCGTTCAGATCGGCCGTGATCTGCTCCGGCTTGAGTTTCGAAACGGCCTTTCGGGCATCGTCGATGCTCTTGAACGATTCGGTGCCGCCTTTATCTGGTCCCATTTCCGAAATCAAATCGGGCACGATGGCGATGCAACCCGCCTCGGCCAACTGGTCACCGATGCCGCGAATCCAGTCGCCAAAGCCGGAGATGTCGTGAATTACGACGACAACCAGCGCTTTGTGCGGCACCTCGGGATACGCCACGAAGCAATTCACCTCTCGATCGCCATGCTTGACCGTTACATATTCCAGGTGGCGCGGCGACTTCTCGAGCCGCGCTTTGGCCCAGTCTTGACCGAATGCCGATGGCGCCATGCACTGCGAGAATAACACGATGGTCAGCAACGATGCAAAAGAGCCACGGTAATAGAATGGATTAAGCATCGTTGCAACCTTGCAGATTACTTGAGGCTGTGCGGGAAATTCAGAGTTATGGGTGGCACGCTCTGACGCTTTGGGAAGGGCGTGGATCTCCGAATCGTGCAATACCACGCCTTTCGAAGACTCAGGGCGTGCCACCCGGGACTACTGAACGCCCTCAATTATTTTGTAGAGGTATCGGTCTTCGATTCCGCAGACGCTTCGCTCTTCTCGCCATCAAGCGAATGAATGCGAATGTTGCGATAGCGAATCTTGTTGCCTTCTTTGTAGTTGACGTGCGTCTTCACCGTGGGATGGACTTGGATCGCGATATAACCGGAGCTTGGAACGCCCTTGGTCGTCTCGGTCGTATGTTGGAAATCTTGAACGAGGTCGCCGTTGAGCCAGAAGCGAATTCGCGCGGGCTCGCCTTCGATGCGAATCTCTCCTTTGTTCCATTCATCCTTTTTGAAATGCTTGACGCCATCCGGGTTTTTCTTCACGGAAGCCTGAGTCCAAGGAAGATAGATCGCGCCGAAATCTCCGCCCGGCCGATTGTCGAGCGTCACCTGATGGCTTTTGCCGTCATCGGCCATTCGTACGAAAATGCCGCTATCGGTCGGGTAATCCAGCTTGAACTCGAAGCGGAGATCAAAATCACCGAATTTTTCCTTGGTCGCCAGGAAGCCGCCGCGATTGGCCGGAAACTGAACACCGACAAGGTTGCCGTCGACGACTTCCCATTTACCGCCGCGGTGAAACTCGGGCACTTTATTCTGTTGCCACCAGCCGTCGAGCGTTTTTCCGTCGAACAACGAGCGGAACGCGCTTTCCGGCAGCGGCTTATCGTCTGATTTCGCCTCCGGAGCTTTCGCGAAGCAACTCGCGGCTCCGAGCGAGCAACACAGGGCCGCAATTGTCAGGCCGAATGATTTCATCGATCGTGTCTCCATAGTTAGTTCTCTACCTGCAAATTGCAGTGGTTGTGGTTAGTTTTACTTGCCGAGCGCTTTACGCAGCGCCGGCTCGATGGCGTCGGCCAGCATAATAAAACCGAAATCGGTCGGATGCAGGCCGTCGACCGTGGTTTCGCCCGTGTCGGCGGCCAGGTCGGTGGCTGCGATCACCGCGATGTTCTGGTCTCCAGCGGCCACTCGTTCTTTGCCAATGCGCTGCAGAATGCTGTTTGCTTTATTGCAGTGCTCAGCCAGCTTGGCAAAGAATGGAACTCCCGGTTGACGCGGATACTCGTTGAGCAGGATGGGCGTGTTTGGGTGGGATTTTCGCAGTATTTGGATAAAAGTCGGCATCCGCTCGTCGACCTGCTCGGGAAAGAGATTCGGCAGCGGGTCGAGGACGTAGACCGAGGGATCGAGCTCGCTGAGCAACTCGGCCATTTCCTGTTCCGTTTTGCCGTTGCCCGAGAAGCCAAGGTTGATGACCGGCACGTTCAATCGGCGACCAAGAATCGCGGCAAAGGACATACCGGGCTGCGAAGCGCAACCGCCTTGCGTGATTGAGGTGCCATAAATGACAACCGGCTTCACGTCCTTGGGAGGCGCTTGAAACTCGAACGACGATCCTTTCGGCACGCCGATCTCAACCGCCGATACACCGTTGTACAACGGGAAGTAGAGCCGATAGTTGCTCGTTTCCCCTGCGAGTTCCTTACTAGTCAGTACCAGTTCGTTCGTGGGAGCCTTGGTAGGGCGACCGGTCGCGAGATAGTGCCATTTGTCGTCGCGCTGGGTGTAAAGGGCCACGCCGCTCACGCCGGTCGCGGGCATATGCGACATTGCGAGGCGATCGGACGTGAGTGTCCAGCGAGCGGAGATTGTTTTGGCGTTCGTAGTGAAGTCGACATAGAGGCCCGCCGAGTGATGCGACAGATCCCAAACCGGCTCGCGGACGAGCTTCTCGGCCCGTGCGGGAAGCCGATCAAACGGCGCTTTGGTGTCTTTCCAGCCTTGGCCGACGACGTCGGCCGGTGCCACTGCGTGCCAGGCGAGGCTCGCCAGCTTAGCCGATGCGGCCGCTTGCTTGGTAGGAGGCTGTTTGACCGCAGGCTCCAACGCGATCGCGGGTGCGACCAGTAAGGAGGCCAGCAAGAATATGGCGATGAAGGAGTGGTTTATTGCGTTCATTGGTGATTGACTATCGTTGGGAAACCGCATTGGGTTGTTGATCCATGTTTTTGAGTTTGATCAGTTGATTCGTGGCCGATTCAATCAGCTTTTCGCCGGAGCCGGGAGCACAGCGCGTCGCGGTGGCTTCGTAGCCGCCTTCGGGGTACGACCGGCGGTTGGGAACGTAGCCGATCGCGCCGTTGGCGAGCGAATGGACGATGGTGTAGCGGAAGGGCGATGCTTCCTTGAGGGCGAGGCCTAGTTCAGCGAACATTTCACCCGGCAACCCGACCCATGCCAGCTCGTTGCCGAGGGCGATGACTTGCACATCGGCGTCGAATGTCAGTTTGCCGTTCTCGTTGTGGCATTGAACTTCATCGTCGGAAAACTCGGTTTGACCTTTGAAACGAGCGATTTGCGCGGCCGCCTTATTGGGATGGTAATCAAGTCGCACAATCTCATGCGACGCGCGCAGCGGCGTATCGCGGACCAACTCGCGCCGCGGATAAGCACGCAGCACCTCGGCCCCCAGAATCGCCCCGATGCGCGACGACTCTTGCACACCCTTGGTGCGGTGGAACTTGACGGGGTCCATCAGGTAATAGTGGTTGATGTTGCCCGACGCGCCGCTGACCCAGACCGAGAGCACTTGCGGACCGAGTGCCGCTTTGAGCGTGCGTTCGACCATGAAGGGAAAGTCGGCCGAGGGGCTGGGACCGCCCATTGTGTCGCAATGCAACGAGAAGTTGGTCATCACGGCCAGCGGTTCGCGCTGTGGACTTTCGAACACGACAACTCCGACAGACGGATCATTCGGACCTGCCGGGCGAAGGACCTGGCCCAGCTTCTCGTCTTCGCCTTTGAACGGATTGGTCGTCACCGTGCCATCGCGCAGAAAATAGCGACGATTGAAGCTGACCGAGTCTTCGTGGCCGATCGCGGCGGCGGCTTGGGCGGGCTGCAAATCGGCCTCCGCTAGTTTCGCGGCTTCGGCGATTTTGCCGGGCAGGGCAGCGAGGTAGTCGAGCGTCATCTGTCGGGATTTCTCGTCGAATTTACCCAGGTACTTGGGGCGCAGTTGGGGTGCAGTGTGCGTGTGCGTCGTCGCCATTAGCACATTGGCCGGGGCGATCTGCGTGGTCTCGCCGATGATCCTCTTGGCCTCTTGTGTGAGCTTGAGCGGCATGTTCGTCAGGTCGACTTCGATCAGCGCGACACGCACCCCGCCTTGGTCCATGACAATCGCCTTGGCCTGAATCGGGTCATGCGCCTCGGTGGCAAACTTTTTCTCGAACGGCGGCCGCTGGGGCGAAAGCATCGGAGTGCCGACGGCCGGTGTAATGCTCACGGCCGCACGACCGACACGCAGCCCCTCGGCGTGCGTGGGGGACGCCGCCGACGCGATAACCAGAACAGACAAAATCGATTTTCTTAACATGAGAGGCCTGCTTTCAGTAGGGCAAAACTCGAGGGACGGTATCGCTATTCTATGCTCATCGCAGGACGAACAACGCTTACGGCTTCGCTTCAGTGTCGGCCAGAAGTCGCTCCAGCTCTTTTTTCATCTGTTGCGCTTCGCTTGCCGCGGCTGGGTCGTTGATCAGATTTTTCAACTCGTAGGGATCGTTTTGCAGATCGTAGAGCTCGTCCGCATTCTCGTGCTCAAGATAGTGAATGTATTTCCAGCGATCGTTGCGGACCGCCTTGTAAGCCATCTTGCGCATGCGGGGGAAAACGATATCGGAATAGTATTCGATAAAGAATGAGTGACGCCAATCGGCCAGTGTTTTTCCTTCCATGAGGGGAACGAGCGATCGGCCCTGCATCTGCTTCGGTATTTCACCGCCGCCGACTTCGATGAACGTCGGGGCGAGGTCGATCGTCAGCGCGATCGCTTCGGGCGTGGAGCCGGCCTTGATCATCGAAGGCAAGCGCATCAACAGTGGAATACGGATGCTTTCCTCATAGGCCAATCGGCGCTCCACACTCAGGCCGTGCTCGCCGTAGAAGTAGCCGTGGTCGCCCGTCACGACGAACAACGTGTTGTCGAGCTCGCCCGATTCCTCCAGTGCTTTGAGAAGCTGACCAACGCCCTCGTCGACCGCCGACAGCATGCGCAGCCGGTTGAGGATCACTTTATCCGTGCTGCCAGTGTTGGGCCCCAGCGGTTCCATGCCCTCGATCTCCTGCATCAGCGCTGGTTTGTCGATCGGTGGAATGCCCGCGCTCGGCCGACGAGGAACTTTTACGCCTTCATACTGCGTTCGATGACGCGGCGCCGGCATGAAATTCGACAGCGTCGGATCAGAGAGCTTGCCGTCCGGCCCTTGGTACGTCTCCGGATGAATCGCCTTGTGCGACAGGTACAACATAAACGGCTTCGAGTGCTTGCCGCGAACGAATTCCAAGGCCTGCTCATTCAAAATATCCGTTACATAGCCCTTGGTTTGGACCGACTTGCCGTTGTCGTTTACCTCCGAATCGAACGACTTCCCATGCCCCTTGAGGCAATACCATCGATCGAAGCCTGGCCGCTGCGTGTTGTCGTTCCCCATGTGCCATTTGCCGATGAACGCGGTTTCGTATCCTGCTTGTTGCAAGACCATGGGAAACGTTTGCAGCTTATGGCTCTGCGGGCCGCGTTCCGTGTTGTCGATGATGCCGTGCGTATGGGCGCATTGTCCGGTGAGAATGCTGGCCCGGCTCGGCGAGCAAAGCGGCGTTACCGCAAACGCGTTGCGAAAGTTCGCCCCTTCCTTCGCGACCCGGTCGATGTTCGGCGACTGCACAAACGTGTTGCCAGTGCAGCCCAGGTCGTCCCAGCGCAAGTCGTCGACCAGCACGAAGATGATATTCGGTTGTTTCGTTTCAGCGGCTCCGGCGGTCTGGCAGCCAACTCCGGCCAGCAGTAGGGCGACAGTGAAACACGCAAGGGGAGCAAGCAAACAAAGGCGCCCAGCCGGGGAGTTCTTCATGATGTATTCCAGGGATGGTATTGGTTAGAGATACGCGATTGGTTCGTTACCGCAGCGCTGCTTTGCGAAGCTGGCCGGGCGTTTGCCCCGTCGCGCTCCGGATCATGACGGTAAAATACTGGACCGACGAAACCCCGACCCGCTGGGCCACTTCCTTGATCGGCACGCTCGTTGTCGTCAGCAGTCGACGAGCCGCCTCGACACGCACTCGGCCGATCTCGGCATGAACGCTGCGCCCGACCACGCTGCGAAACCGGGTTTCCAGATTGGTGCGAGACAGCTTCACCGTTTTGAGCACGTGATGAACCTTGATCGGGCCGCAGGCATGTTGGCGAATATACTGTAGCGCCTCGGCCACATTCGGATCGGAAACCGCGGTCACGTCGGTCGAGCGCCTGGCGATCAGGCCCGTGGGGGCAACGGTTTTTCCGTCGCGGCGCACTGCCTTGCCATGCATCATACGATCCAACAGCGCGGCAGCTTCATAACCGACGCGGACCGAGCCTTGCTCGATGCTCGTGAGCGTCGGCTCCGAGATTTCGCACATGACATCGTCGTTGTCGACGCCGACGAGCGCGATCTGCTCGGGCACTTGCACGCCGCCGCTCCGGCAGGCCTGCAAGACGTGCCGCGCGCGGCTGTCGTCGCAGGCAAACAGGCCGAGCGGTTTCGGTAATTCCACGAGCCATTCTTGGAGCGACGATTGAGCCTCTCGCCAGTTTTTGACGGGGCTATGCCGCCCAGTGAATACATGGCAGGTGTAGCCCGCTCCTTCGACAATCTGGCGGAAAGCCTCGACACGCTCGCGAGACCAGCCGTTTGTACGCGTCGGCAAGTACCCGCAGACGGCAAACTGCCGGACCCCCAGGTTGAACAGGTGCTCGGCTGCCATTTCCGCGATGCCGCGGTTATCGGTCCGCACATAGGGTATCAGGGAGCTTTCCTGGTAATAACCGTAACCGCCGCCGACGCCCACGACGGGGACTTTGACCCGGCTGACGGCGGCCGCGACGCGGCGATCGTCGAAGCTGGCAACGATGCCGTCGCCAGCCCAGGCGCGCAGGTTAGGGAGCCGCCCCGTCCAGTCTTCCTCCACGTAGAGCGACCAGTCGCGACGGTTCCGCTCCACATAAGAAGCCACCCCCCGGATGATCCGCCGGTCGTAGGGCGAACCGGCGTCGACAATCAAAGCAACTTCGCGACGCGAGGCCATTGCGCATTCAGCAGGGGGTTAAAAATTATAATTGCGTGTTCGTCTATCAAATCGTAACCCGATACAAATGCGATTTCCACCGATGGATTTGCAATTGTTAAAAATCTAAAATGTTTTGTGAAATAGTGCAAGCAACTGCAAGTAGAATGCAAAGTATCGATTCAGGCGTTTACATTCCGTAGACAGTTAGGGTTGTGTTTCGACGACGGGTTTGGTCGAAAACGCAGTCACGCGGCGAGCAGTGGTCTCATCTGATTTCGCAGCCGCGGCCGACGACGAATTTGATCACTCGACGTTCGAAGTAGAGCAACGTGGTTCGCGCTGCATGGGCAGCATGGCGGGAGCAACGGGGCTCTGTGTTCGAAAATGAGTTTCATCGTAAACTCATTGACTTTTCGTACGCTGATATAATGAACGTGATTTGCATCCAACGCACATGAGGAATTCGACGATGCGCCGCTTACTTGCTTTGCCGCTCCCACTTTTGTTCGCTCGCAATTCTCTAGTTAAGGTGGGGGGGGCTGGCTCGGTGGCGTTGGCTGCTCTGCCGCTCACGCTTTTGTTCGCTTGCAACGCCGTGGCGGGGATCAGCTACTCGACCGCCGGGTCCACTATTAGCGAAAACTTTAACGCTCCAAAGTTTCCGGAGGCAACGAATCCGGACAACATCGATCCGGACACGGGCAACCCCGTGGGGATCCAGTACAATGGCTCGGCTCATATCCAGAACGGAAATACGCCATGGCCTGGCGGCTGGAAAGACAACTACGCCCGCGATGCAACTTACCTGGGCCTCCCGGGCTGGTATCTGTACCACGAAAATACCATCGGTACTCCGGTCCTTGACGAGGAAGGAAACACCCAATGGTACTCCACCGGCGGCGCCAACGGACACGCGCAATTCCGATTCGGAGGCGGCAACGCCGCCTCAGGCACGGGCTTCTTTTCTTTTGCTGTTACTAACTGTCTTACCTGCGGTGAAAGAGCGCTGGGCACCCGCTCTGCCTCCGCCTTCGGCCGTATGTACATCGGCATGCAGTTGATTAACGACACCGGTGCAACCCTCAACGGCTTCCGGCTGGGGGTCGTCCAACGCTGATACGCCCGAGCCCGGCGACTGGTACTACGGCACGTCAGGCACCGACTGGGACGGGGTCGCTAACTCGTTCGTCTCGCCCATCAATAACAATCCAGCGTCAGGCACACCAACGGTCAACGCTATCCTTTATCCCAATAACGCCGTCCGCGACATTGAGCACACGGTCACCGGTATCAACTGGGCACCCGGTGCCGAACTGTGGATCCGCTGGCGGGATACATTAGGTGCCCACGACGGCATCGCGATCGACAACGTCCGCTTCACCGCTTCGGCTTCGGCCGTGGTGCCGCTGTTGGGCGACTTCAACAGCGACGGCAAAGTCGATGCCGGCGACTACGTAACTTGGCGCAAGAACGAAGTCGCAAACGCGACGCTTCCGAACGATAACGGGCTGACCGACCAGGCGGACCGATATACGCTGTGGCGCGCCAACTTCGGCAATCCGGCGGGGGCTGGCAGCGGCGCTGGGCTGGAAGGCGCCAATGTGCCGGAACCATCGGCGATCGCCCTCGTTTTGTTCTGTCTCGCCGTGCTACCGCTCAAGCGGAACCGCGTACGGTAAGTGTTTACATTTCCCTCTCCCTTTGGGGGAGGGCCGGGGTGAGGGAGCCCCGCGAAAGCTCGATCTTGCTTATTGGAAATCTGCTCATTTTGTTGGAAGTCCGTGGAGTCGATGTATGGATGGCAGCAGTGGAGTGCGAGGCGTGCTCCACTTGAAATATCGCTGCCTGCTGTTTTGCTTGATCGCGTTGGTTGTGGTCGGGGGGTGTGGGCGCGGCGGAGATAAATACGATCGGCTGCCTTTTTCGGGCACCGTGACGCTGGATGGGCAGCCGCTGGCGTCGGGGTATATCGTTTTTGAGCCGAAGAGTGGTCAGCCCACGCAATCGGGCGGGATGATTAGCGGAGGAAAGTTCGATGTGCCGCGAAAATCGGGAGCTGTCGCCGGGAAGTATTCCGTGGCGATTTTCTCGGGAGTCGACTCGTCGACCAGTAACGTCGAACCAGGCACTCTCGAAGCGGAGATGGCTGCCCTAAAGGGCAAGGGCGAACGCGTGCCGCGCAAATACAACATCGACTCCATACTCACCGTCGAGGTCGAGTCGGGCAAAGACAACGTATTTCCATTTGACCTGACCAACAAGTAATGAATTAACCACAGAGAGACACAGAGAGCACGGAGAAAAGCAAGACATTTGAGTATCCGCAGATGTCGCAGATAAGCGCGGATGGATAGAAAGCTCGCAGACAAACCTGCCTGCCTTTTTCATCTTTTTATCTGTGTCCATCCGCGGATAAACCTCTTCTCCGTGTCTCTGTGGTGAATCCAACGCGTTTTCGATTTTTGAATGGAACTCCGAAATGCGAGATAAAACAAATGGTCCGTTGTCCGTTGTCCGTTGTCCGTTGCAGCGGGCATCAAAACAATGGACCACGGACCATGGGCTACTGACCACAAACCACGAACGCTCCGCGTTCACGCTCGTCGAACTGTTGGTCGTGATCGCGATCATCGGCATCCTGGTCGCGCTGCTGCTGCCGGCTATCCAGGCGGCTCGCGAAGCTGCCCGGCGGACGCAGTGCGTCAACAACTTGAAACAAGTTGGCATCGCCATGCACTTGTACCACAGCGCCCAAGAGACGTTGCCGGGCGGCGGCATTTCTTGCTGCTTTGGAACCTGGGCCAACGAGCTTTTTCCCTATCTGGAAGAAGAGCAGATCACTACCGCCTGGACGAAAGGCATTAGCTATCAGGACGCCAAAAACAAACCGCTGATGCAGTTGCGGATCGGCGCCTACACGTGCCCCAGCGATGTGCCTAACGCACCAGGTACCATGTGTAACCACAATTACGCTGCTAACTACGGGAACACGGTGTATGGGCAACATGACTTTCAACAAGTGAAGTTTCTTGGCGCCCCCTTCGGCAATATCGATGATAATGGACAGGGCGTCGATCGTACTCGCGTCCGCCCTTATCTCGGCAAGATTCCCTTCAAACGGATTCCCGATGGTCTATCCAAAACGCTGCTAGTCAGCGAAATCAAGCAAGGCCAAGGCAAAGACTTGCGTGGCCGGATCGTGGGATTTTCCGATGGAGGAACTTTCACCGCTTGGAACACACCGAATCCTGCTCTGCCTGACGTCATGGGGGATTCATGTGACCAGTCGCTAGGTGAAACGCTCAACCCACCCTGCATCCAACAAGCCTCGACGGCTGGTGTTCCACCGACGAATCCACGTTACCTCGCTTCGCGCAGCCGCCATCCCGGCGGCGTGAACTCGCTGATGGGCGATGGCTCCGCCGCTTTTTATACCGACTCGATCAACCTTGATATCTGGCGGGCCCTTTCCACGACCCACGGCGGAGAGGTCATTTCCGAATAAGGGCTCCCAGAGCCGAAACCAATTAGAATTGAATTTAAAACTTAAAGACGACGCAACAAACAATTTAAGTGAGGCTGTCCGGTAATTCCTGGTGACACGCCCTGACGCTTTGAGAAGGGCGCGGTTCGCCAAACAGTACAGTCCCACGCCCTTCGAAGACTCAGGGCGTGCCACCCTGCATATGAATTCCCGGCCGGCCTCAATTAAGCGTGACTGAAGTGACTACAATGGACAACGGACAACGGACGATTGACACTTCCGCGGTTTCACGCTGGTTGAGCCTCCTTGTCGCGACCGCGCTCGTGGCGATCGTCGGGTGCAGTGGTGGCGGGGATAAATACGATCGGTTGCCCTTTTCCGGCACCGTGACGCTGGATGGGCAGCCGCTGGCGTCTGGGTATGTCATCTTCGTGCCGAAGAGTGGTCAGCCCACGCAATCGACCGCCATGATCAAGGGAGGAAAGTTCGAGGTACCGAAGAACGCCGGCACGGTCGCGGGCAAGTACACCGTGGCGATCTTCGCGGGGGTCGGGGCCCCCGCGGGCAAGGCCGAGCCGGGCACTCCCGAGGCCGAAGCGGAGATGGCCGCCCAAAAGAACAAAGGCGAACGCGTGCCGCGCAAATACAACGTTGACTCCACTCTTACCGTCGAGATCGAACCGGGGAAGGAAAACGTCTTTCCTTTTGATCTGACTACTAAGTAACCGTTTGCCCGAGCCGAATCCCGCGCAGGATTATCATGTATTTTTCAATTTTTGAATGGAATTCCGAGATGCGAAATAGAACAATTGTCCATGGTCCGTTGTTCTTGGCGTCTGCTGCAACAGACCACGGACCACGGACCACGGACCACAAACGCTTGCGAGGTTTTACTCTCGTCGAGTTGCTTGTCGTGATTGCGATCATCGGCATTTGCAGGCCGCGCGCGAGGCTGCCCGGCGAACCCAGTGCGTCAACAATCTGAAACAGGTTGGCATCGCGATGCATTTGTATCACGATGCCCAAAAGACGTTGCCAGGCGGCGCGATCTCCTGCTGCTTCGGCACCTGGGCCAACGAGCTTTTCCCCTACTTGGAGGAAGAGCAGATCACCATGGCCTGGGCGGATGGGGTTACCTATACGGGCGCGACAAACGCACCCCTCATGCGGATACGGATTGGCGCCTATACCTGCCCCAGCGACACGCCGGCTACCTCGAAGCAAGGAGCAAACGAGTATTTTCCAAACCACAACTATGCCGCCAACTACGGCAACACCACCTACGCCCAGGCCACCTACATAGGCGTCAAGT
>CAZGMU010000059.1:6820-16802 GCA_964526975.1 uncultured Planctomycetaceae bacterium | reverse complement strand
GAAGACAGAAATCAGCAGTGAATGGCTTGGCGTCCTTGGTGTGCTTGGCGGTTTCAATTATTTTGTTAGATGCTCTAACTAGCGCGTCGCGTCGGTTGCCGTTGGCGTCTCGATCATGGCCTCGGATGCCGATGGCTGGACACTCTCCTGTCCGCGCGCTCGCTGCGCGCGGTTGAAGATTTCCGGATCGAATTCATCTCGCGGCTGCCACGACTTAAGCTGCACGCCAACCTGCAAATGATGCGGTGAGCGGAGTGTCATCGAAGGGTCGTCACTCGCCGAGTCGGACGCGTGCAAAGCGAACTGTCGACGTGCAGGCGGCGGTTCGCTGCCGGATGCCGCTGCCTCGGAAGCGGCCGCTGGCTCGATAGACGATGCACCAGTACGACCGTCAACCGTTGCCACTGCGAGCGTGACGGCCTTATCAGTGGACGGCGCGACTAGTTCGACCCAATCCGCCAGGTGCCTGAAAGCCTGTTCTTGTCTCGGGCCGAAAATTGGGCTGGATGTTCTGCCATGTGTCCGTCGTGGCACCGTGAGCAACGGGCTCTTCTCCGGGTGCGCTCGATCCACCAGTGCGAGCGTTGTTTCTAAGTTGTGCATCGTCGTCCGTCGATTCGACTCGCCGCGTAACAACGAGCGATCGAGTTGAAACGATTCCTTGCCGCCTGGCTGATGACAGCCGCCCGTCGTGCAGTTGTTCACCAGCACCGGCTGCACCTTACGGGTGAAGAGCTCAACCGCACGCGGAGACAAGTCCGTGGCCGATGCGGTCACCGCGCCTTTGCTATTCACTATCGTATCGTCGGCTTTTGTCTCGGCCCCTTTCGCTGCCGTCAAATACACCGATTCTTTTTCGATCGCCCCCATCCCCATTTTTTCCAACCGGCGTTCCAGAAGTGCGAGCCGTGGCAAATCGGGATCGAGCCGCCGGGTGTTGGCCAACTCATGCCGTGCCGCTTCGCGTAGCTCGTAGCGAATACACCACTCGGCCAACCGCAAGTGTTCGGCTGGGTTATCTTGTTGCACTTCCCGTCGACGATACTCGTATGCTTCGTCGAGTGTGCGGCAAGCGAGCAACACCCGTGATTTGGCAATCTGTATGTGCCCATGGTTGCGCTCGACGACATACCAATCGGCCGCGCGCGTAATAATGCCAGAAAGAACGCCGCTATCGCGCAGTAGAAGAACGCCTTGCTCACCATCGGCAACCGTTTGCCGTGGCTCGGCCAGCTTGCCTTCGGCGCGCAGGGCAACACTCGTCACCGTAATAAGAAATACGAACGCGGCCAGGCTCGTCGATGTGCGAACAGCGCTGCGCATCGCGGCGGAGAGTAGAAAAACGGCCGCTCCCAGTCAAGGCTGGCAGTACCGGCAGACCGTCGGTATTCTGTAGCTGGATTCGCCAGAATTCAGCTTCCCAAAACGCTGTGTGGCACGCCCCGACGCTTTGGAGAGGGCGTGGCGCTACGAGGTGGTACAGTACCACGCCCTTCGAAGACTCAGGGCGTGCCACCCTTTGAACGCCAGCTCTGAACGCCGAATGTCCCATTCCACCCACCGTTCGACCATCTACTACCAAGGCCACGTTCAGGGCGTCGGCTTCCGCTATACCACCCACTCGATCGCTCGGGGCCACGATGTGACCGGCTTCGTCCGCAACCTGCCCGATGGCCGGGTCGAGCTCGTCGCCGAAGGCAGCCGCCGCGAAATTGCCGCTTTCCTTGCCGAGGTTCGCGAACGGCTGTCCAACCATATCCGTAACGAACTCTGTGACGAAGGCCCCGCCACCGGCGAATTCGGCGCCTTCGAAATCCGCCACTAACTTGGGACGAACTTCAGCCCGCTCGCTCCTTGGAACAGCCCCAGAACGGACTGAAGTCCGTTCCACCCCGCCGCCCCTTGATCCTGACCACTCCACAAGTTCTCATGGAGGATATTCCATCTTTTATCCTCCTTGTCATAACTCCAACTTCTAAAACAGCATGGGTAATCTAACCATCTGGCTGACCCCCGTCTGGGTCCTAGCCGTCGGCGTCACTGCGGGAATAGCCATCCTGGCCCTCGCCTGCGGAATCTTGTGGCTTATTTCTCGCAAAACAGCCGAGTCGGTCATCCGCCTCGTCAAGGAAAGTATTCTGCTCTGGATTAGTTATGTCGCGATTGCCTTCGTCGCGCTCTTTTTCTTGGCGATGCCCGTCATGCCGGTCAAATCGATTTGGCATTCGCTCTCTCGTCTACCCATGGTGGGCACGTTCGAAACGAGCGTCAAAATCCCGCCGCGCACCGACGACCTCCAAGTGCCTCTCAGCTTTGAATCCGACGAATTGCAACGCTACAAGTTCAGCAGCGAACAAGATCTAGTGATCGGCGTCGAAAAAGGCAAAGCCTACTCCAGCCCGCTGATTCGCGTCGAAGGGGGCGATGATTATGTCTGGACTCCCAGCGCTAAGCGTCAGCGCCTCTTCACCGGCCCTGTCTCCAATATCTTTGTCACCAACAAAAGCGACGCCGAGACCACGCTCAAGATCGAAACCCATACCGACGTTCCCATCCCCGAGGTTCGCAAGATTCCGCTCACCGCCTTGTCGATCGTGGCTCTCTACCTGCTTTATCTCCTCATCCACTGGCTGCTGCCGGGCATTTCGACCATCGCCTTGGCCACGTCGAAAGAGGCCGTCGCCCAACCACTCTACCTGCTTGCTCTGATCATCGGCGCCTGTTTGCTGCTGCTTTACATCGTCATCCCGTACAACACGTTCGGCGAAGATGTGAAGATGTACAAAGACTCGAGCCTGATGACGATCATGATCCTGGCAATCCTGGTCGCCGTCTGGACGGCCAGCGTCTCGGTGGCCGATGAAATCGACGGCCGAACCGCTCTCACGCTCCTCTCGAAGCCCATCAGCCGCCGCGAATTCGTCCTGGGCAAGTTCCTCGGAATCGTCTGGGCCAACCTCCTGATGTTCATCATCCTGGGGGCGTGGATGATGATTCTCGTCTCATACAAGGTCGTCTACGACGCTCGCGAAACGGCAAATCCAGACCCAGCCTGGCAGCTTAGCGCCACCGAAATGCTCAGCATCGTGCCCGGCTTGCTCCTGGCATTCATGGAATCGGTCGTGCTGACCGCCATCAGCGTGGCAATCTCCACGCGGCTACCGATTCTGCCGAACCTCGTGATTTGCGGCTCAATCTACGTGCTCGGCCACCTCGGCCCCCTAATCGTGCAGTCGGCAATCGGCCAGAACGAATTCGTCGCGTTCTTCGGCCAACTGATCGCGCTGATCCTACCAGTGCTCGACCACTTCAACATTCAGGCCGCGGTTGCTGCGGGTGTTCCCGTGCCGCCCGCATACTTGGCCTGGGCAGCGCTGTACTGCGTGCTGTACTCGGCCGTGGCAATGCTGCTGGCGCTGATTCTATTTGAAGATCGGGATTTGGCGTAGGCCGAGTTTCCACGTCAAGGTTCCTATTCAATATAACTTAGTGCGTAACACTACAATCCTCTCAAAAATGGGAATTGTAACCATGCGGTTAAAAGTAGTGCTCGAACCTAGTGACGAAGGTGGGTTTACCGTATACGTCCCATCACTACCCGGCTGCATCAGCGAGGGTGATACGGAAAAAGAGGCTCTAGAAAATATTCAGGAGGCAATCAAGCTGTACCTTGAGCCAGTTGAGGATGACATGCTGTTCGGAGAGCGAGCGCATATCGAGGAGGTCGAGGTGTGAGCAAGGTTCCAAGCCTGCCTTACATCCGAATCGTAAAGGCGCTGAAAAGAGATGGCTGGACAGTCGTCCGCCAGCGTGGCAGTCACATTCGTCTCCACAAGCATCAAGGAGACGAACTCCTCAAAGTCACTGTGCCAGCCCATCGCCCCGTCAAACGCTCCACTTTAGCTCATTCTTGAAACAAGGGCGCATGACGCTTGAACGATTCCTGGAGCTGGTTTAGCCGATCGCCATTACAACTGCGGTTTGCGGGCGCAGGTGACACCCAGTTCGACGCCCCACTACTTCGGCGTATTAGCTCCCACGGGCTTCGGCGCAGCGGCCACTTCGCTGACGATCTCTGGCGTCACGATGAACACCACCTCGGTTCTGTGTTCAACAATCTCCACTTTGTTCCGGCCCCGCTTCACTTCTTCGGTTCGTGTCTCGACTAATCCGGCCAGAACGACTGACTGATCGAACGCCGCCTCAACGGCCGTATTCATTTGTTGCACCTGGAGCACGGGAGCCTTTGTACCATGAATATCGACCGTTTGTGCAAAATCTGGTTCACATTTGCGGACCTTTAGATCCATTCGCACACGATTGTCCGCCAGTGACTGCGGAAGGACATCGACCTTGATGCCCACGGGTTGCATTTCGGTCGCACCGGCCGATCCGTTAAGCGCCGGGTAAGGGATTTCGCCGCCCGAATGGATCGACGTCAACCGACCGTCGAGCGCAAGAATATTCGGCTCGGCTACAACTTTCGCCACGTTGTTTTCAACGAGCGCGTGAACCAGTTGCTTCGCATCGCCCGACGGTAAGGCTGCGATCCCCGACGTGACTAAGCTCGTGTCAATGCCGAGCTTCTCCATCTCCGTCAGCGAGACCTCAAGCATTTGGACCTTCACCAGAATCTGCTGCGACGTACCTGTTTCACGTTGCAGTCGCTGAACCTCCTGCTGCAGCTTCGCTAGTTCTTCCTGTTTTTGCCGTAGCAGGACAACCTTCGGCGACATATCGATCTGGGCCGCGACTTGCTGAACTGGATGAGGTTCTTCGCCAGCCTTCGACGGTACGGCCACTTCCGCCGCGACCTGCCGAACCGGATGCGGCTGCGGTGCGACGTCCGCCGGAGCTTCATTCGCCTCCTCACGCACTCTCGCTCTCAGACACACCTCAGCAATATCTTCCCAACGTACGAGGCTGCCTCCGGCAACCGCCTCCGGCCGAACCTCCCCCGTCAAATGCCGTGAGTAGATCTTTCCCTCGCTAAATACCTCGTTGCGACCTTCGATCACCAGGTTGCCGTTTGGGCGAATGCTCACCACCGTCACCGCCATTTTGTGAAGCGGTGGGCCAAAGCCCTTCTTCATTTCGGTGTCTGTGACACCCGATATGTTATGACTGTTTTGAAAGAGCGTAACGACGAGGCAGTCGTTCACCCCGACGGGCGTCGATGCTGCCGATCGAGTCGTATTGGCAGGCGAAGTAACCAACCCAACAGGAGTCGCCGCATATGGCGCATCAGGACGCGGACAAACCTGCGGAAGCTCGTCCGCCGCCGCCACAACGGTCGGCAAAACAAGCGTCTCAGCAACCAACGCCTGACCAAGGAAAATCAATGCGATCGCCGCCAACACAGCTCGGCACATAAGCCCGTGCTCCTATAGGACGAGAAAGGCAAACACCGCGAACGCGCACCCGTAGCACGGACTTCAGTCCATGCATCACGAGCCGGTTTCGACCCCACACCTGTAAAACCCGGATACGAACCGAGCCGAAACGGCTCGGCTATATAGCCCGGCCGTCTCGGCCGGGATTGGCTGCAGTAAACGATTCGCAAAGCCGTAGAAACGATTCCCACACGGACTAAAACCGTGCCACTGTTCGACCGTACTACCCCGCCCGTCGCCGTTCGTGCGGCTCTACGACCGGCTGCATCGAACCAGCAATCATCGGCAGAGCCGGCATCGCCAGCGCGCCATGTCGGCCCATCGTTGTGCCGTCCCAAGCGTGCTCTTCCATCCGATCGAGAATCATCTCGGCGACCGCGATCGCATCGCGACCAGCGGTGCCATCGACTCGCGGCGTCTGGCCCGTGCGAACAGCATTTACGAAATCGCGTTGCTCTTCTTGAATCGCGTTCACTGGCTGAGCATCACGCTGCGAGCGAACAAGCAGTTCCGTAAACACATTCTCTTTCCAGTACGAGCGCTCTTCCGCGGTCAGCTTATCGGCCCGAAATTCTCGCCGCAGCACTGCGTCGCTCGGCTTGACGACCGTCGCCTCGAACGTGCCGAAATTGATCGAAGCGCTACCGCGCGACGAGAAGATCGACATCATTCGCTTCTGCTGGAAGCTCACGCGCGACGCCGTGAGATTCGCCACGCAACCGCTGGCAAATGTCAGCCGGACTGAGGCCATATCTTCGTGGCCACCCAGAACGGAGATTCCCATCGCCTGCACATCGGTCACCGTCGACTTGGCGAGCGACAACACGATGTCCAGATCGTGGATCATCATGTCCATCACGACGCCGATATCGGTCGAGCGGAACGTGTATCCGCTCGTGCGAGTGCCTTCGATGTACTTCGGATCGCAAACATCCTCGGCCACCGCGGTGAGGGCCGGATTGAATCGTTCCACGTGCCCAACCTGTAGCGGAACGTTCTTCTTCCGCGCCAAGTCGACAAGCTCCGTGGCTTCCTGCGAAGTGATCGCGAGTGGCTTTTCGATCAAGAGCGGTAGGCCATAGCCTAAGAGTTCCATGCCGACCGCGTGGTGATACGTCGTCGGCGTAGCGATGATGGCCGCGTCGATCTTCCCGATCAGCTCGCGATAGTCGGCCACGCCCCGCGTTTTGGCTTCCTGGGCAACACTTTCGCGAGCGGCTTCCACCGGATCGGCGACCGCAACCAGATCGATTTCCTCCAATCCAGCCGCCAGTCGCGCATGAATGCGGCCCAGATGGCCAGCGCCGATAACAGCCACACGTAGCGGGTTCACGCTGCTCTCCTTACCTCTCGACTCCGGCCATGTCGGCCGTCTTGTTGACCTTCGATGAACGCGAAAAGTTGATTCACTTGCGGCACAAGCTGCCCGTTGCCGCGAAGAATTTCCCGGGCCGGGTCGACGCCGACTTTTGCCCGGTAGATTAGTCGGTGCGCCTCGGCCAAAGAATCGATCACGCTGGTCGTGAAATCATGGCGCTTCAATGCGACGATGTTAATGCACCGTGGGCGGGCCGGCGCTCCTTCGCAGAGCATGAACGGCGGCACATCGTGCAACACGCGGCTCAATCCGCCGACAAAGCTATAGCTGCCGATCGTCGTGAAATGGTGAACCGCAACCGCGCCGCTCAGCGAGGCATAATCCTCCACGTGAACATGTCCGCCCAAGAGCGTCCCGTTCGCGATGATGATATGGTCACCCAACTTGCAGTCGTGCGCGATATGGCAACAGGCCATCAAGAAGTTCTTGTCGCCGATTCGCGTGATGCCGTCTTCCTTCTCGCTGCCGCGATTGATCGTCACGCCTTCGCGGATGATGTTGCCGTCGCCGATGACGACCTGCGTGTCGCTCCCGGCGTAGCTGACGTCCTGCGGTTCGCCGCCGATCACGGTGTTCGGATAGATCACGTTGTCGTGACCGATCGTTACGTTCCCCATCAGCGTAACCGAATTCAAAAGCCGCGTGCCGCTCATGATTCGAGCGTGCGGACCAATCACGCAGAACGGGCCGATCTCGACATCGTCATCAATCTCCGCAGTCGAGTCGATCGACACATTGTCAGCAATGCGGGCTGCCATCACTGATGTTCTCCAATTACTGCCAATAGACTTGGCCAGATAAGTTTCCATCTCGTAGCTGAATTCGCAAGAATTCGGCCGGTAATCATGTACTTTCCATAGGGTGCCATGGCCACTGCTCGGAGTGGCCATGCTTGTTGAGCCACCCAAACCGTTCCAATTCTAAATTCTTGCGAATTCAGCTACATCCATTTTCCTACGCTGCCACTCGCCGCGGCATCGCCTCAAAACGTTGGTCCACTGCCGCCACCTGCTTCAACAACTGCCGAGCCATCTCGGCATTCAAATGATGACCGCAGCGATAGGCCACGATGTGACCAATTACTTCGCAGCCCGTCAAAGCCAAGTCGCCCACGACGTCCAATAGTTTGTGCCGCACGCATTCGTCCGGGAACCGCAGCGTATTGTCGATTGGTCCGTGCGGACCAAACACCAAGAGGTCGCTCATCGCAACCCGCTTGCCGACACCCTGCGCTAGAATGGCCTCGGCCGCTTCCTGCGGAATGAACGTACGACAGCCGGCTACTTCGCGACGAAACGTATCGGGCGTTATATCGAGAGCATACAACTGCCGGCCGATCGCCGTGCCTTCGCCGTAATCGAGCTCGTAAGAGATTGACAAGCCCGCGCTCCGCGGCGGCTGAGCCTCGATCCAGCTTTCTTCGTCGCCCACGCGCACCGTTTGCCCGACCACGATCTGCCGCACCGGGCTCCGCTGCTCCACGGCGCCGGCCGCATCGATCGCCTCGACAAACGCCTTCGACGACCCGTCGCAACCTGGCATCTCGGCCGCGTCGACCCAGACTTCGCAGTTGTCGATTCGCATCCCGGCCAGAGCGGCCAGCACATGCTCGACCATCTCGACTCGAACCCCGTTGAGTTCTAGCGTTGTCCGCCGCGCCTGGTCGATCCGCAACGTGGGATCCACCGGAATTCGCGCCGCCGTGCCAACATCGTGCCGCACAAACGTAATGCCCGCATGCTCAGCCGCAGGCCAAAACTCGACACGAATATCTCGACCGCTGAAGTAACCAAAACCAGTTACCGACACCGGCCGAACCAGCGTACGTTGACGACGCGCAACAGACATCGATGAAGCTCCAAGCGAGGTTGTGTCCGTGGTGGACGTAGGACAGGCTTCAGCCTGTCGTTTTCTCTACAACGAGACGGCAGCCCTACAACTCACAGCGTCAGGCTAAAGCCTGACCTACGCAGACACTACCGAACCGGAATCTGTGAACCGGGCGCGGCTGGCCGAGTAGCCTGTGCGCCTGGCTGCCCACTTTGATCGCGGTTGATCAGCACGAGCACATCCGGCGTGATGTCGATCTGGTCCTGAACGACGACCGGCTTGTTGATTTCGCGAAGCACGTCATCGCGCCGACTCGGATCGACGGGCTCACCGTTGAACCGCAACACAAGCCCGATGTTCTGACGCTTGGCGTAGTACTTCACCGCATCCACGACTTCCAAATACGTCTTGTAGTAAACGTTCGCTTCGCGCTCTAGAAATTCCTTGCGAAGCTTGCCCATCTTCAGATTGAACTCGGCCATCTGGCGAGCAATATCCTCGTCCATCTTCTTGTACTCGGCCGAACTGGCATTGTATTGATTACGCTGCTGTTCTTGTGCCGCGATCTTCTCGCGATCGCCCTTCAGCTCTCCCTCGATCGACTCCATTTCCTTCTTCATCTTTTCCATCTCCGCCTTGAAGCGTTCGTGCTTCTTGAAGATGTAGCTGATGTCGACAACGGCGACGTTGTACTTCGAAGCGTTGGCGCCGGCCGGGTTGATGCCGGCAACCGCGGCTTGTTGCGGCGACTGCTGTTGAGCTTCGATCCGATCGAGCGTCGTTAGGGCGGCAGCAATGGCGATCGCCGACACGGCGAATTTGCGGGCAGGAATTCCTGGACGAGAGACAAGCGTTTTCACGTAAGCACTCCTTGCGGTAAGGCGGTCGTCCGTGACCATTCGTGAGGTGAGGTTGTGGAATCAGGTCGAGCATCCGTCGGCAAAAGTTCCCCGAGCAGTTCCACTGCTCAAGACACCGCCGCGACGCAACGCGGGAAAAACAACCTGATCCGAAAATGCGGGGGGTATTCTTGCGAGAAGCCCGCATTCCGTAAAGAGCAAATTGTCCGTTGTTCGTGGTCCGTTGTCAGTGGTCCGTTGTTGCCGCATGCTATCAACAAACAACGGACCACTGACAACGGACAACGAACCGGTTGAATCGCTTTTGACATGAACCAGATCGTTCGATACTCTTTCGCCCCCGCCTCACCCCACCGCCACGGTGCATAGACGCAAAACGGTACGAAGTCGCGCTTCGAATCTCTCGGATCGAGATCGCCCCCGTGAAACCCTCCCCTCGCGTGCTCATTGTCGACGCTTCGCGCGAATCGCGCGAGGTCCTTCGAGTGCTCCTCGAACTTCGTGGCGCCACGACCATCGAA
>CAZGMU010000059.1:0-6810 GCA_964526975.1 uncultured Planctomycetaceae bacterium | reverse complement strand
GAAGACGTTGTGCGCGGTGCCGTCGAGGTGGTTGACGACCCCGAACAGGCCCTCCAAATTACCGACACCATACGGCCAGACCTGATTCTCTTCGACGCCGACAGCGATGCAACTTCCAGCGGTACGCCCACGAACGATCTCCGCATAGCCGCCACGCGCAACCACACCCCAATCGTTATTCTCGGCAAACTGCGTCAACTGCACGACTCACTTGAATCGGGCCAAATCGTGACCAAGCCCTACCATTATGGGCCACTGATCCGTAAAATAGATGGCTTACTGGCCGCGGCGTAACGTCGGCCCGTTCACCTCCTCAAATCATTACGGACGCCGGCTCTTTGAATCGCTGGCTGCCTCGCGAGGATTCTCATCGTGCCGTCGTTGTTCGTGATCCAAGGCCGCGATCAAGGCACTCGTTTTCGCTTGGATGGTTCCACGGTCACGCTCGGCCGCGGCACGTCCAACGCTGTGCAACTCCACGACACCGAAATCTCGCGCGAACACGCCGAATTCTCCCGCCGCGGCAATCAATACTTCATTCGCGACCTGGGCAGCTCGAACGGCACCTACGTCAACGGCAAGCAAATCAAGGAGCAAGAGCTGGCCAGCGGCGATCAATTGCAACTCGGCCGCACCCTGCTGCTCTACACAGGCGTCACGGAAGGCCGCGTCGAAGACCTCGCCGACAAAATCAAGTTCGTCTCGCAACACGACGACAACGACGGCTCGCGCATCGTCCACTCGATGCATCAATCCGAAGGCAGCGAACTACTCGCGCCGCCCGACAACGAAACGTCATCTCCCTGGCTGGCCCGCGCACGCAGCAACCTCCAGATCATGTATCGCACGGCGCTCGCCGTGAGCCACACGCTCGATATCGACCAGCTTCTGGCCCGTATCATGGAGATGATCTTCGAATGGGTCGATGCCGATCGCGGTTGCATCATGCTCAAGGACATCGACACCGAGCAACTGGTCCCCAAGGTCCGCCGTCACCGCAGCGCGCTCCAATCCGAAGAGCGCATCTCGATCAGCCAAACGATTCTCGATTATGTCGTCGAGCGCAACGAAGGCGTCCTCACCAGCAACGCCCGTGACGATGACCGCTGGGATGCCGCCAAGAGTATTCTCCGCATGGGCGTTCGCGAGGCGATCTGCGTGCCGATGCAAGGTCGCTACGATGTCGTGGGCGTTATCTACATCGACACCTCGATCACGCCGCAGCGCATGCTGCAGCAGGGCTCCGCCAATAAGTTCAATCAAGAGCACCTCAAGCTCATGATCGCCATCGCCCACCAGGCGGCGCTCGCGATCGAAGACACCAACTACTACAAGCAGATGGTGCAAGCCGAGCGACTGGCCGCCGTCGGCCAGACCATCGCCTCGCTCTCGCATCACATCAAGAATATCTTGCAAGGTGTCCGCGGCGGCAGTTACCTCATCGAAATGGGCATGAAGGACCACGCCAAGGCAATCGCCGAGGGCGAGATCGATGTCGAAACTGCCGAAAAAGCCGTCGGCATCATGCGCAAAGGTTGGGGCATCGTCGAGAAAAATCAGGAACGCATTTCCACACTCGTGATGGACATGCTCACGTTCAGCAAAGAACGGGAACCGGTGCCCGAGCCGGCCGATCTCAACGAAGTGGCTGCCGATTGCATCGAGCTGATGCGCACCCGTGCAAGCGAAGCGGGTGTCCAGCTTGATTGGCTCCCCGCTCCCACGATGCCCACGCTAATGTTCGATCCCGAGTGCATGCACCGGGCCGTGCTCAATATCATCACCAATGCGATCGACGCTTGCAGCGACCGCGAAAACGGTCGCGTCGAGGTCTCCACGCAATACAGTCACGCCGAGCGCATGGCCCGCGTGGCCATCGTCGACAACGGCAGCGGCATCGAGCCGGAAGACGTGGAAAAAATCTTCGCCGTGTTCGTTTCGCGCAAGGGCGGCCGTGGCACCGGCCTGGGCCTCCCCGTCAGCCAGAAGATCCTCGAAGAGCATGGCGGCCGCATCCGCGTCGAAAGCAAAGTCGGCGAAGGGAGCCGCTTCACAATGGAGTTCCCCGCCGTCTCCGCATCGACCGCGGGCACTTCAATCGGCTCCGTCCCGCCGGTCCACACTAGTGCCGGTATCGAAGCAATTCCCGCCGATAGCTCGCATGCCTGACGCCTACCTCGATGCCAACGCGATTCGCGCGGAAACGTTCATCCGCTACGTCGAGCTTCACGACACACTCGACTCGACCAACAACCGAGCAATCGAACTGGCTCGCGGCGCCATCCTGGAACTCCCCGCTCTCATCGCCGCGCGTCGCCAAACCGCCGGCCGCGGCCGCGGCAAGAATACTTGGTGGTCAGCCGATGGCGCCCTCACGTTCAGCGTACTACTTGAACCAGCCTCGCTCGGAATCAACACCGCCAATTGGCCCCTACTATCTCTCGCAACTGCCGTCGCCGTCTGCGATGCGATCGCTGTCGAATTGAATCCGCAATCGCCCCCCGCCCGCCTCGCCATCAAATGGCCCAACGACATCATGCTCAACGATGCCAAGCTCTGCGGCATCCTCACCGAATCCCCGGGCGGCCCCGCCCCTGCGAAAAACCGCCTCATCATCGGCATCGGCATCAACGCCAACAACCCTTTTTGCGATCCCCCTCCCGCTGCTCGCGGCTTAGCGCCTCCCATCTCCCTCTCAGACGCCACCGGCCACACACACAACCTACAACAAATCCTCTGCAACGTCCTCAATGCCATCCACAACCGAATCACTCAACTCGTCCATAACGATCCACAATTATTCACAACGCTACAATCCCTGTGCTGGCTCACGGGAAAAACCGTCGAGGTATCTCAAGACCACGCCCCCCAGGTCAAAGGCCAGTGTCTCGGCATCGATCACAACGGCGCGTTGCTCATTGAAGACTCGTTCAGAACACACCAGGTTTGCAGCGGGTCAGTTCACGTACTGTAGGCTGCGACAAATGCTCGATAGCGTAAGCCGACACACACTGACCAGATGGAACCGATTTTCTTGAATCGCAACGAAGGGTGATGTGGATCCTGCTGAAGCAACTGGAAGTTCTTGTCCGCCAGATCTCGAACCTCATCGGGCGGTTGCCGATAATTTGCCCAAAACTCCGGTGATGCGAAATGCTTCATAGCGGCGTGCAGCGCCCAGCATCGAAATCCGCATCAGCGCGACGAGCAGCAGCGTCGAGACGGCCCGCGCGGATATCGGCTTCTATTTGGCGGTCCCACCTGATCCTCTCGGTACTCATCAATCCATTGAGCCAGGCGAGCAAAATCCTCTTGAGACAACTGCCGAATCGCAATCTCTAGTTCTTGAATACTCATAACTTAAGAATCCCCAGATGCTCTCATCAGTTGTACTCCATCAAAACACGGCATGCACAAGAGCAAGACTAACCTCGATACCCCGACGGCGCCCCCACATACGGATTCGACCGCTTCTCGCGCCCAATCGTCGTCTCCAATCCATGCCCCGGGTACACAATCGTGTCATCCGGCAGCGTGAACAACTTGTTGTGAATCGCGTCGCGCAAGTCCTCGAAGCTGCCGTCCGGAAAATCGGTTCGGCCCACGCTGCCCGCGAACAGCACATCACCCGCAAACAGTCGCCACGGCTGCACCTGCTTGCACAACAGCACGATATGCCCGATCGAATGGCCCGGCGCTTCCATCACCTCGAGCTCGATCCCCGCCGCCGCGAACAGGTCTCCCTCGCGTAGCGTACGATCCTCCGGTGGGCTGGTCATCGGAAATCCGAACGGCGCCGATAAATTCAGATCCGGATTGACGAGTTTCGCCGCGTCCCCCGCGCCGATCACCAGCGGGCACGCCGGCCAGCGCCGTTTCATCTCCGCGTTGCCCGCGATGTGGTCGCTGTGACCATGCGTGCAGACGATCGCGGCGGGCGTCAATGAATGCTTTTCAAGGTACCGGGCGATAGCATCGGGCTCGAACCCCGGATCGAACACAATGCAGTCATTTTGTCCGGAAAAATGCACGATATAGCTGTTTTCCTCGAACGGCATCGAAACAATCGTCCCGATTTGGAGCTGCGACTGGGTCACCACAAACATCCCTTCCACCGAATTGGCCCGTTGACTACTATATTTCCCGTAGGTCTCGCCTGCTGGGCAACCAGGCAAGACCTGCCTTGGCCAACGAGAATTGTATCCGTTCGGCCTGCATGGACGCGAGTATCGAGAGTCGAACGAGTTCCTTCCGTGCCCGCTCGATCGAATGGAGTCGTTTCAACCAATCCCGCCAGTAACTTCCTCGTCGCTTCCGTTTTTCTCGAAATCGGATCGCCAGGAGAACCCGCTATGAAATCGAAATTCGTTTGTGTCTTTACGATCGCCTTTGGCATCTTCAATGCGGCCGCCTTACACTTCGCGCTCGTCGGCCACGCAGTCGCAGAAGAGAAACTTTCGGAGCCAGTTTACCGCGTGGCCTCCGAATCGGCGCCTGCCCAGCCGGTTGCTGTCGCGCAAGCCACTGCCGCTCCCGCTGCCAAGGCGTCGCTCGATTTCACCCAGAAAGAAGGCGAACATCCGCTCGCGCCGGTAATCCGCAACCTCAAGCTCAGCCAGGAGGAGATTGATCGCAACATCCGCGATTACTCCTGCACCTTCGCCAAACGCGAACGCGTCAACGGCGAGCTAGGCGATTATCAATTCATCATGCTCAAAGTCATGCATCAGCCGTTCAGCGTTTACATGTCGTTTATCAAGCCGTACACCGGTCGCGAAGTCGCTTATGTCCAAGGACAAAACGATGGCAAGATGGTCGTTCTTGAATCAGGCTTCACGCGACTCGTCGGCAAGCTCAATCTCGACCCCACCGGCGCACGCGCGATGAACGGCCAACGCCACCCGATCACCAATGTCGGCATTCGCAACCTCACCGAAAAGCTTTCGAAGATGTGGGATGCGGAAACGAAATACGCCGAGTGTGAAGTCACCGTGATGCCCGGCAAGACGGTCGAAGGCCGTAAGGCAACGATAGTTCAGGTCGTCCATCCCATCCCCCGCCAGAACTTCAAGTTCCACGCCGCTCGCGTCTTCTTCGACGAAGAGCTAAAGATTCCGATCCACTTCGACGCTTTCAGTTGGCCTGCCCAAGAAGGCGGCGAGCCCGTTCTCGAAGAGAGCTACACTTACGCGCGCAACTTGAAAGTCAACAACAACCTGACCGCTCGCGATTTCGACGCGTACAATAATCCAGACATTTTTAAGAAATAAGTGTTCGTTATCAGTGGTCCGTAGTCCGTTGCAACTGAATTACAACGAACAACTGGCAACGGACCACGGACAAACTCAATACGCATTGCGCTGCTTCAGCACCACGCCGAACGTCTTCACCAGGATCTTCAGATCCATCCAGAACGACCATTCGCGAATGTACTGATGGTCGCAGGCGATGCGTTTCTCCATTTTTTCGAGCGTTTCCGTCTCGCCACGATGACCGTTCACCTGGGCCAGTCCTGTAATGCCCGGCTTCACTTTGTGGCGGAGCATGTAGCCTTCGATCAGCGAGCGGTACTGCTCGTTATGAGCGTTCGCATGAGGCCGCGGGCCGACGAGCGACATGCTCCCTTCGACGACATTGAACAATTGCGGCAATTCATCGAGCGACGTGCGACGCAACAGCCGGCCAACGCTTGTCACTCGGTCATCATCCTTCGTCGCCTGGAGAACCGCCGCGCCATTGTCGCAGCACTTCATCGAGCGGAACTTCCACACCAGAATCTGCCGCCCGTCGAGACCGTACCGCCGCTGACGGAAGAACACCGGCCCCGCCGAGCTCAGCTTGATCGCCACCGCGATCACCGCCATCGGCACCGCCAGCGCGGCGAGCAGCAGCAAACCAAACACTACGTCCGCCGTGCGCTTCGCCACCGCCTGGAAGCCATGGAGCGGATTCTCAAACACGCTGACCGCCGGCAAGCCGTTCACATTCGTCCAGCGAGCATGCAATAACTCGAATACAAAAAAGTCTGGCACGATATAGACGCTGGCCGTCGTATCGGCGAGCTTCGCCAGCACATTGCGAATCCGTTCTTCCGCCCGCATGGGAAACGTAATGTAAATCGTATCGATCACACCGCGGCGCGCCTGCTGAACCAATTCCTCCAGGTTGCCGATATACGACCCAACTTCCTCCGGCACCGCCGTCGTTCGGTCTGCCGGGCGATCATCGTAGAAGCCGGCCATCCGCAAGCCCATCTCGGGCGCGCCTTCGATGTTCTTCGCGAGTTGAATACCCAACTCATTCACGCCGCAAATCGCGTACGAGCGAATATTGAATCCACGCACCTGCAGCCGCTGCTGCAGCTTGCGAAAGACCACTCGCGAGGCAATCATCGCCACAGCCGTGCCGACGATCCAGATCAGCTTCGACTCATACGTGAAGCTGGCATTGTGCTGCGTCACCATGCCGATGCCCATCACCACTGCAATCGTGTAGGCCCAGGTTAGCAATACGCATCGAATTTCGCCTCGCAGCCGCGTCCCGCGCCAACTGTGATAGAGGCCGCTGATCTCGGACACCACGTGATAAACGATGACTGTTCCGGCCGAAATCGTAAGCCACTCGGGCAGGCCAACTCCACTCGTTTGGGCCAGCGCGAAGCGAACTGCCAACACAATCGTGGCCGCGTCCACCAACCGGTACAAACTGAAGAACAACGATTCATGAAACGAGATCCCACGTGAAACCGGCGACATAGAAAACCATCTGCCAAGTAAAAACTGACCGCTGCTTGACGTCGGCCGCCAGGCC